>WLMZ01000030.1 GCA_009726095.1 Actinomycetota bacterium | reverse complement strand
TTGATCGTCGAGAACGGTCGTTGGGTCAGGGCCGGTGACGACGCGCACGATGCTGCTCGACCGCAGGGCATGCAGCCAGGACGCCACGTCGGGCCAGGGCAGGGCGTGGATGGCCGTACCGTTGGCTGATCCGTTGGCTGATCCGTTGGCTGATCCGTTGGCTGATGCGTTGGCTGATGCGTTGGCTGATGCGTTGGCTGATGCGTTGGCTGATGCGTTGGCTGATGCGTTGGCTGAACCGTTGGCTGATCCGTTGGCTGATCCGTTGGCTGATCCGTTGGCTGATGCCGTGGTGCTGGAGCGTTGGTCGGCAGGGTTGTTTGAATCCCTGGCGGCGACATCAACGGGTGATTGATCAAACCCGTCGCCGACCGAGTCGCCCGACGTTGCCAGTTCGGCGGCGACCATGGATGCAGCGTTGCCGAGATCGATGCAGACGTGGCCGTGCAGCGGGGCCCAGAGTGCGAGGGCGGCGCCGAGTTGTACGAGCATCGAGCACACAGGGTCGGTGCGGGTGACCACCTCGGTGGCATGCACCTCGGCCGGCCCAAAGACCCGTGCGTCGACCCATGGCGCGAGCGCGCCGAGCGATGATGGAAGTGTTGGGATCATGCGTGGCCCCCGGTGGCGAACAACTGGTCGAGCGCCACGATGGTGGCGGTGGGTGGCCGCCACGAGAACACCCCGTGAGCGACACCGTTGACGGTTGGCGTGCGTGGGCCGGCCATACCGCGCACGAACAGGTAGGCCACGCCGCCAAGGTGCAGATCGGGGTCGTAGGCGTCGCCGAGCCGCCAGCGCAGATAGCGGTGCACAGCCACCGAGTAGAGCAACGCCTGCAAGGGATAACGGTGGTGTGCCATGGCGGCGACCAGCAACTGGGGGTGGTACGCAGCGAGGGGATCGCCAGCGCCGGGTACGTGCAGACGATTGGTCTTGTAGTCGATGACGACATAGCGGTGGTGATCTGCATGGGGGATGCGCAGCACGCCGTCGATCGAGCCGTTCATCCATCCGGCGATCTCGAGGTCGGTGGTCTGTCCGGCTAGTTCGGTGGCGAACGATCGAATGGGATCGTCGGGGCTGAGCGTTCGGAGGAGGATCTCGGCAATGGCCCGGGCGGGTGCCCGACCCGCTGGTGATGCGAGGGCCGCGGCGATGGGCATGTCGAAGGTGAGCTCGGCGAGACGATCGCGGGGCGAGATATCGGCCAGGCTGCGGCCGGAGAACAGCGGGCCCAGCGGTGTTCGGATGGCTTCGACGAGGCCCCGCACCACGGCTTCGACGTCGATCTTGAGGCCGTCGTGGCTGGCGTGCGCGAGGACGGTCTCACGGAGGTCGGCTGTCAGCGAGGGCGATGTGAAGTCGAGTCGTTCGAGGACAGAGTGCACGAAGGTGCCAAACGTGGTGCCGGCTGCAACATCGGCCAGATGTGCGGTCACCCCACGAACGCCGGTGTCGGTGTCGGTCCCGGTGTCGGTCCCGGTGTCGGTCCCGGTGTCGGTCCCGGTGTCGGTCCCGGTGTCGGTCCCGGTGTCGGACCCAGTCCCAGTCCCAGTCCCAGTCCCAGTCCCAGTCCCAGTCCCAGGATCGGCCGCGGTATCGGTATCGGTATCGGTATCGGCCTGGGCCCCGGGCGCACGGCTTGATGCACTGGCTGTATCGGCGGCGGTGTTGCGGTGCGTGGCCACGATGCCATCGGCTGCATCAGGCGGTTCGTCTGCGCCGCCGCGCACCGGTGCCAGCGACGCGTTCGTCGCACCCACGGCGTGTGGCGAGCGCGTATCGATGGTTTCGCTGAGCCGAGTGAACGACCATTTGCGCCACGCCGGATCGGCGAGTGCGCCACGACCATGCTTGGACGCCACGGCCAGCGTTTCGGCGGACAGTGGTTCTTGGCCCGCCCACATCGTGGCCGGCACCCGATCGGGGAGCTCAGTGATGGCGATGGTGCCGGCGCTGGCGGCCGCCAATCGGCGGGCCTGAGCCAGTGCAGCGTCCATCGTGGTCGCGGCGTACTCGGGTTTGTGGACCTTCAGCCCCCCCTTCGGCCCGAGGCTGAGCGTGGTCAGGGTGTTCTGCACCGGGCCGCCGCCGTCCCGGTCGAGCAGCATCCTGCCGAGCGCAGAGGAGTTCGCGCCTGTAGTGGAGGCCCACCACAGCTCCACCCGGTGCTGGGCGCGGGTGAGCGCAACGTAGAGCAGCCGCAAGTCGTCGCCCTCGGCCTCTGTTGTGGCACTGCGCTTGCGCGCCGCCTGATTCTGGGCGGTGGTCTTGTCGTCGGGATCGAGCAGGCCGTCGTCCCAGCCCACCGCGGACGCAACGTCGATGGTGCTGAGACCATGCTGGGCGAACGAGTAGGGAGTTGTGGCGGCCTTGCCGCGCTTGAAGCTGAACGGCACGAGCACGATGGGGTACTCGAGGCCCTTGGCTGAATGGATGGTGGTGATCTGCACGGCGCGGGCATCGGAGTCGATGCGCCGCATGGTGACCTCGTTGTGGTCGTCGTTGGTTGCCACGAGTTCGTCGAGTACCCGCAGAGCCTGGGGCGCTTCGCAACTGCGCCCGTGGAGCGCTGTTGTGAGCAGTTCGGCGATGTGATCGAGATCGGTCAGGTGTCGGTCGCCTTCGGTCCTGCCGAGCACCGTGCTGAGCAACGCAGTGCGCGATTTCTCCTCGTCGTAGAAGGCGCTGATGCCGCGGCGGTGCAGCCGGTCGGCCATGAGGCCCACCTGCTCCTGCAGGCGTCCGAGCACACGTTCGGCATGGTCTCCGCACAGCTCGGCGGGGTCGGTGAGCAGGAACCATCCGAGTGCGGCGGCGCGCACCGTGGGGGCATGATGTGGTCGGGCAAGCGCCGTGAGCAGGAGCCGCCACTGTTCGACGGCGGGGCTCTTCAGTACTGATCCGGTTCGGGCGCGCACGGCGGGAACATGACTGCGACGGAGGGCGCCAGCCACGGCCTCGGCATCGGCCCCGGTGGGGACCAGCACAGCGATGTCGCCGGGCCGCACAGGGCGGCCGGTACCCGCCGAGTCGGTGATGATGCCGTGATCGAGCAATTCGATGGTGCGGGCAACGAGGTCGTTGAGGATCAGTGGTCGCGCCTTGGGGGTGGCCAACGCGCTGGCATTCTTCACGAGCAGGCTCGGGTGGGCGGGAACCACGCGCAGTTGTATTGGAGCGTCGTTGCCGAGCGCGTTGGGCACAGCGTTGGGCGCCGCCGTGACGGGCACGAACCTGATCTGGGGATCGCCGAGGGTGGCGCCGTCGAAGATGTGCGCGAGCCCGGCGAGCAGTTGCTGGTCGGAGCGGTGGTTGGTGGTCAGCTCGAACACCTGCGCCTGTTCGACGGCGTTGAGATAGGCATGCACGTCGGCGCCGCGGAACCGATAGATGGCCTGCTTGGGGTCGCCGACGGTGACGAGCACGCCGTTGGTGAATGCTCGCTTGAACACCTCCCACTGCAGCCGATCGGTGTCCTGGAACTCGTCGACGAGCACGACGCGATAGCGCTGAGCGAGTTGCTCGGCGACAACAGCGCCACGAACTGGGTCGACCAACGCCGCGTGGAGCCCGGCGATGATGGTGTCGTAGCTGATCTCGCCGCGCGTCTGCTGGCGGTGCCGCACCTCGGCGCAGGCCTGGTGGGCGAGATCGGACCACCGCTGGGCCAGGTCGTCGTCGGTGTGGGTGGGCACGAACCGGGACCCGGGGTTGGACAGCATTGCCGACACCGTGACGACGAGCTCGCGTTCGACCTGCATCGGTGAGAGCTGGGCCGTTGCTCCCTTGGTGGCGGGAGACAGGCGCAGGGGGATGTCGGAGAGCTCGGTGATGAGCAGATCGCGGCAGACCTCCTGGATGACATCGGCGGTGTTCTCGACCAGCACGGCGTCAGGATTGGCGCCCGCACGGAGGCCGAGTTGGCCCAGCGCCTGATGGCAGAAGCCGTGAATGGTGGTGATGGTGAGCTCGTCGAAACGAGTGACGGCGTCGGTCAGACGTTGGTGTCGTTCGAGGCGCTGGTGCTGGAGTGCCGGGTCGCCGATGATGGTGCTGAGCCATCCGTGCTCGGCGGATGCGCCGCCGGGGTTGCCCAGCGCCTGCGCGGCGAGGCTCAACACGCCGCGAGTGCGTTCGCGTAGTTCTGTGGCTGCGGCGCGGGTGAAGGTGACCACAAGGATCTGCTCCACCGGGACGGCCTGCTCGGCCACGAACCGGGCGATGAGGCCGGTGAGCGAGTACGTCTTGCCGGTGCCGGCGCTGGCCTCGAGCACGGTGCGCCCAGTTGGCAGCGGGCCGCTGAGGTCGAACCGCGAGCGTTGGGCGCCCGGGCTGCCCTGGCTGGCGGGGGTGATGTCGCTCATGCGGCGTCCTGGTCGTCGTCGGTGTCGGTATCGGATCCACTCTGAGACGACGGGAGGAACCGACGGAATGCTCCCCAGAGCAGGTCGGCAAACTGCTCGGCTCGTCCATCGCCGCCCGGGGCGAGGATGTCGTCGAGGGTGTGTTGGCCCCAGAAGAAACGTGTGGATGCGTCGCCGAGGTCGCGCTGCAGGGTGTCGTCGGTGACGTGGCGGGTGTCGTAGAGGTCGCGGCTCGAGCACTCGAACAGCGGCAACGGCTGGCAGAGCGCCTGCAGATGAATCTCGAGGGCCACCGAGAGCAGGTGCCGTGCTGCGAGGACCCGGTCGGGGCTGTCGATCGGTTGCAGGTGGACCAGCGTCGGTTTCGAACCGGATGTCGCGCGGGTGACCACGAGTGCGTGCCAGCCGCGGGAGGGATCGGTAACCACTGCGGAGGCGAGCGCCAGCGCTGCTGCGATTTCGTAGCGGGGCGCAGGACGTTTGAACTCGATGCACACCAGGGTGTCGCCGGAGACGTGGGTGATGAGGTCGATCAGCCGAACGCCACCCGGCGCGGCCGGTGCGCTGATGCGAAGGTCGATGTGTTGGCTGTCGTGGTGTGTGGCGAGAAGGCGCAGATTCGGCGCAGCATCGAGGAGCCGGGCGACATCACCCTCGACCTCATCGAGCGCAGCGGTGGCCAGGGCCCGAGGCGGCAGCCCGCCGAGCAGGTGTTGCGCAGCGCGCCACTGGCCGATGGACCCATGGGCCGACGGTGAACGGTGCAGTTCGAGCAGCGCGGTGCCGAGGCGCCAGATCTCGAGCGAGGAGACAGCGAGGGGGATCTCGTCGTCGATCTCGTCGGGCTCGCGGGGCAGTCGTGCGTCGAGCCGGTCGAGCAGGTAGGTGCGCGCCGGATGCGAACACGACACGCTGAGTTGGGCCAGCGTGACGGTGGCCGGGATGAGCGGGGCGAGCGACGCCACAGGGATCTCGGCGGGTTGGGCCGAACGACGGTCCATCGCTGCGGCCAACATTCGGCCATCGAAACCGAAGGGTGCCACGTGGTCGCCGGGGAGTTGGGTCAGCGAAAAGTTGCGTTCGTCGTACGCCTGGCGCGGATGGCGGCGCAGGACTGCAACATCGCGTGGCCCGGTGCTGGACACCACCGAGCCAGGCGCGGCGGAGCCCAGCGGCGCGGGTGCCGTGGTCGCCGATGGCGCGATGCTCGCTGCGACGATGTCGAACAATTCGGCCAACTGCACCGGGGCGGGCAACAGGCGGTTGGTGGTGATATCGCTGCCGTCGAAGGTGATGATGAGATGTTCGCCAGCTGCCATGAGGGCATCGAGCAGTAGATGCCGGCCCTCGCTGCGCTGGTCGCGCTCTCCCACACATGGCCGCGCGCCGAGCACGTCGTCGCCGTCGGTGCCGCCGGATCGCAGGCTGGCTTCGTCGAGACCGAGCACGCACACCACCCTGGCGGGCAGGTTGCGCACGGGCACCATGGCGGTCACGGTGACCGAGCCAGAGCGCAGGTTCAGCCGCCCGGTCTGGGCGCCGAGGAGGCCGCCGAGCATGGCGCGGATGTCGGTGAGCGTGAGGGCCACATCGCATGGCGTTCCGCCGACGAGGGATTGTTGCCGGAGGGCACCGATGTTCTCGAGCACCTGGGCGAGTTGCCATGCATCGGTTGGCTCGGTGGCGCACAGCGACCCGATGATGCCGGTGAGGATGTCGGCCCAGTCGTGGATGTTGTGGCTGACGCTGGTGGCCGAACGCGTCAGGCGCAGACGGGCGACGAGCTCGGCGAGCAGGCCGGCAGTACGCAGGCTTGAGGCGTCGATGTCGTCGAATGGGGCCACCTCGCCGGGTCCGACACGCGGGTTGGGCGCCGGCATGGCTGCGCCGAGCAGCAGCCGATCGAGTGTGCTCGCCCACGTGCCCTCGGTGATGTGCGGCGGAAGCCACTCTGAGCGCTGGTCGCTGTCGAGGCCCCAGCTGGTACCCAGGTCGGTGATCCATTGATCGATCAGGGTGATGTCGTCGTTGGTGATGCCAAGACGTTGGCGCACGGGCGCAAGCGCACAGAGACCGAGTAAGTCAGAGGCGGTGCACCGGCCGGCGGTGACGGTCAGGATTGCTGATACTGCAGCCCCGACCGGGTTGTCGGCCCCCAGTGACAGGTCACTGACCTGCACCGGCACCGGGAAGTCGCCACGTTGGAACACCGAGGCGACCAGCGGGGCGAAACGGGCGAGATCGGGGCAAACCACCACGACCTGATGGGGGGTGAGGGTGGGATCGGCAGCGAAGAGATGGCCGAGCGCATCGCGGAGCACCTCGAGCTGGCGGGTGGTGCCGTGGCAGGCGTGGACCTGCAAGCTGTCGTCGGGTTGTTGCGGAGGTGCCGACAGCGGAAAGGAGCCGTCGGGCGGGTGATCGGCGGTGAGGTCGGCCTGGATCTGGCGCAGCAGGGAGGGCGTTGTCGGATTGTCCGGGGCCGGATGATGATGGAACTGCACGTTGGGGACATCGCCCAACAGCGCAGCGACCTCCATCGATGGTCGGGCCCAGGACCGCAACAGCGGGTGGCGCACAGCAGCTGTTGCGTTGCACGACGCGCGTGGTACGAGCCGCCCGCCCAGCTGTTGGCGGCAGTTCTTCCACGCCACCACGGAGGGGTGCAGTACATACAGGTGCACCTCGAGTGCCGTGGCGAGGGCGGTGAGCACGCTGAGCTGTCCGGGAGCGACGGCGCTGATGCCGAACACGGCGACGCGCGCCGGCAAGGCCGTGGGTCGGTTGCCCTGAGCAAGCGCAGCGAGGAGTCCGGGTAGCAACTCGGCGCTGCTGGGCGTTCCGATGAGCGCGCGGACCTGGCGCCACAGCTCGGGTTGCCAGTGCTGGTCGGCGGGGAGCGGCACCACCGCACCGTTGTCGTCGAGTGTTCCGTCGCCGTTGTGGCCGAGTACCCATTGCTGCAGCAGCTGTGGGCGGTTGTTGGCATAGCCATCGAACAGGTCGGCGATACGTCGTGCCGTGGTGTAGCGCGCCGAGGAAGGCGAGGTGACTTCGGGGCGGCCGGGTACCGCGACCGAATTGGATTCGAGCGTCTGCAGAACGGCCCAGGTGAGGTGGTCGATATCCCATGGGTCATCGGACGACAGCGGCTGACCGAGAGCTGATCGCACGAAGCGACCCGGGAAGACCATCTCGATGTTGGCAGCGACGCCGTCGCTCCGGCCGGCAGCACCGAGACGCAAGGAGAGTTGCTGCTGCAACCAATCGCGCATGCCTGCCGTGGGGACGGCGATCACTTCGGGGGCGAACGGATCGGGGAGGGGCACGGCCAGCAGCGTGGACAACGATTCCGTCAATGCCTGCAGGTGCGGGCCGTGGTGGATGTGGAGAGCCAAAGCAGCCTCAGCGGTTTCGTCGTGTGTCGGGTGAGTCGAGTGTCGGGTGAGTCGTGTGTCGGGTGAGTCGTGTGTTGGATGAATGGGTGTCGAGTGAACGGGTGTCCGGTCGCCGCCGACCCGTGCAGCCATTTGACCACATGGGTGTGACATCGCTGCGCGGACGGTCGTGGGTGCACCCTCGGCGTGGGCGGCTCAGTCGGGTTTGGCGATCATCACCGTGGTCGATTTGATGATGGCGATCACGTTGTCTCCCGGCGCCACATCAAGGTCCGTGGTCGCCTCGCGGGTGATCGAGGCATTGAGGCGTTGGCCGTCCGGCAACACCATCTTCACCGTCGACATGATCTCGCTGTGCGTCACCCCCGTGACGACCCCTCGCAGTTGGTTGCGTGCACTCAGCCGCAATTCGGGCGCGGCGGGTGCGATGGTCGACACCACAGCTGGATCGATGGCGCGGTCGAGGAAGCGCCGTGCAGCGCGCGCCGATTCGGCCCTCCAGAGTTGGACCAGATCGTCATCGGCGCTGGCGGACGTGAGCGAGTCGAGGAGGTCGGCGAAGTGCGCGCGTTGCGCGATCAGCAACGGCCTGGTGTCGGCTCCGCTGCGTTCCAGCAGGGTGAGCTTGACGAGGAGCTCGGTGCGTACATCGCGCAGATGCTCGATCGGCTGGGCAAGCCACCGGTCGTTCTCTGACCGACCGGGCCGAGTCATGGCCAGCACCACCCGATCGCGCCCCGGGCCGGATTCGTGCGCAGATCGCTTCAGCAGTTTGCGTGCGACGAGTCCATCGATCGCCCGATAGGTGAGCGGGCGACTCAGTGTCCAGATGTGCCCGATGTCGCCATCATGAGCCAACAGCGAACCGATGGCCCATCCGTGTGCTGCGCCCTCTGCCACGAGTGCGAGGCAGACGTGTTCGGCGAGGGAGGGTTCGTCGGCGGCCACACGGCGAGAGTACAACATGGCCGTGGTCAATAGTTACAGAATGATTTTACAAACATCACAAGCTGACTATAGTACCGTGATGGGCAAAACGCATCGGGTCTTGGTCGCCTCTCTCGCCGTACTGGGCTCCGTGGCGAGTTCATGTGGTTCCGACGCGAAAGACACCGCGGCCACGACCGCTGCCACCTCCACGCCGGCGGCTACAGCAACTGCCGCGAGCAACACGGCTTCGGCCACAACCGTCCCGACGATGACGGGGACGATAACGGTGTTTGCCGCATCGTCGTTGACCGAGGCCTTCACAGAGATGGGTGCCGCGTTCGAGAAGGCGAACCCTGGCGCGAAGGTGATCTTCAGCTTCGGTGGCTCGGGCGACCTCGTCACCCAGATCGGTCAGGGTGCCCCGGCCGACGTGTTTGCCTCGGCAGACGACTCGAACATGACCAAGCTCGTCGAAGCCGGTAACGCATCGGGCACGCCGACAGTCGTGGCCAAGAACTCACTGGAGATCATCACCGAAGCCGGCAACCCCAAGGGCATCGCCACCCTGGCCGATCTCGCCACGCCCGATCTCGTCGTTGTGCTCTGTGCGACCACGGCGCCCTGTGGCAAGCTGGCGGCTCTGGTGTTGAAGACAGCGGGTGTGACTGTTGTGCCGAAGAGTCTCGAGGACAAGGTGAAGGGTGTCGTCACCAAAGTGACCATGGGCGAAGCCGATGCTGGAATCGTGTTCGCCACCGATGTGCAGGCCGCTGGATCGAAGGCCACGGGCGTTGCAATTCCGGCCGAACAGAACGCGGTCACCAACTACTCGCTCGTCGTCACCAAGCAGGCCACCAACACCACGACAGCGTCGGCCTTTATCGCGTCTGTGGCAAGTCCCGCGGGACAGGCAATCTTGGCCAAGTACGGGTTCCTGGCACCGTGAGCCAACGACGATGAGCGACGCAACGCGCTCGATCGCCTCACCCCCTCGCCGGGGTCGCCAGGGTCGTCCGGGTCGCCCGGGTCGCCCGGTCGGTCGCGACCGGTTGCCGGCACTTGCGCTCGTGCTCGCGATGATCGCGGTTGCATTCTTCGCGCTGCCGTTGATGGGGCTGCTGTGGAAAGCACCGTGGAGCAACGCGTGGTCGCTGCTGCACAAGGCCGGCTCGCTGACGGCACTGCGTTTGTCGATCGTGTGCTCGCTGTGGGCCACGGCGCTCTCGATCATGTTCGGTGTGCCCCTCGCATGGTTGTTGGCCCGCGTCGAGTTTCGTGGTCGCGGCATCGTCCGAGCGCTCTGCACACTGTCGATGGTGCTGCCCCCCGTGGTCGGCGGCGTGGCGCTGTTCTTCGCGCTCGGTCGGCGTGGGTTCGTCGGCCAGTACCTGGATCGCTGGTTCGACATTCGCCTGCCCTTCACCACAGCGGGTGTCGTGGTGGCGCAGACCTTCGTGGCGATGCCGTTCCTGGTGCTCACGGTAGAGGCAGCGCTGCGCCAGTTCGATCGGCGGTTCGAGGACGCAGCGCGCACGCTGGGGGCCAGTCGCTGGTATGTGTTCCGTCGCGTCACGCTGCCGGCAATTCGCCCAGCGCTGGTGGCCGGTGCGGTGCTCGCGTGGGCGCGCGCACTCGGTGAGTTCGGCGCCACCATCACCTTTGCCGGTAACTTCCCGGGCACCACGCAGACCATGCCGCTCGCCGTGTACCTGGCCCTCGAGTCAGATCCAGCGCAGGCCATCGTGCTCGCGCTGGTGATGATCGTCATGTCGTTCGCCGTGCTGATCGGTCTGCGCGACCGATGGCTCGGTGCTGTCACGACGCGATCAGCATGAGTCTGGCCGCACAGATCTCGTTGTCGATTGGGACGTTCGATCTCGACGTGCAGTTCAGCGTGGAGCCGGGCGAGGTGGTCGCGCTGCTCGGCCCGAATGGTGCGGGCAAGAGCACTCTGCTGCGTGCCCTTGCAGGTCTGGCCCCCATCGACGGCGGCCGTATCGCCATCGACGACACCGTGCTCGACGATCCGGCAGCCGACGTGTTCGTCACTGCCGATGCCCGACCGGTCGGTGTGGTCTTTCAGGACTACCTGCTCTTTGCGCACCTCAGCGCGCTCGAGAACGTGGCCTTCGGGCTGCGCGCCCGCGGCATGCCTCGCGCTCAAGCCAACAAGGTTGCAGCCGAGAGGCTGGGCCGCATGGGACTGAGCGACCATGCCGGTCATCGCCCTGCGCAACTCTCTGGTGGTCAGGCGCAACGCGTCGCGCTGGCAAGGGCGCTCGCCACCCAGCCGCGATTGTTGTTGCTCGACGAACCGCTCGCCGCGCTCGATGCAGGCACGCGCGCGGAGGTGCGCACCGACCTCCGCCGACATCTGGCAACGTTCGCTGGAATGCGAATACTGGTGACGCACGACCCGATCGACGCCTATGCGCTCGCCGATCGGGTGATTGTCATCGAAGACGGGCGGGTCTCTCAAACCGGTTCTCTGGCCGAGGTGACTGCGCAACCAAGATCGCGTTACGTGGCCGATCTCGTTGGCGTCAACCTGCTCTCGGGTGACCTGGCTCATGGGGTCCTCACGACTCCCACTGGCGCCCAGATCGTCTCGCTCGACGGCGCCGCGGAACCCACTCCCGATGGTTCGGCACTCGTGGCCATCCGCCCGCAGTCAATCGTGCTGCACCCTGAGCAACCGCTGGGCAGCACACGCAACGTGTGGCCGGTCACGGTGATCGACATCGACCAGTACGCCGACCGCGTGCGGGTACGCCTGGACGGCCCGGTACCGCTGGTCGCCGAGATCACGCCCGCTGCGCTGGCCGCGCTGGCGTTGCAGCCGGGCAGTCGAGTCTGGGCCGCTGTGAAGGCCAGCGAGACAATGGCGTACCCTTCGTAAGTACCGCCGTTTCGACACACTGCCAATCAACACAGGCGTTTCGACAAACCCCTCCGGGAGGAACTCATCATGACCACCACCAACTACGACAAGCTCTACATCAACGGTGCATGGGTTGCGTCCACGTCCAGCGAGACCATCAATGTGATCGATTCCGTCACCGAGACGGTGATGGCCACCATCCCCGCTGGCACCGCCGCCGATGTCGATGCCGCCGTCATGGCTGCTCGCTCAGCGTTCGATGGGTGGGCCGCCACACCGACCGAGGAGCGAGCCAAGTACCTCACCCGTATCGGCGATTCGCTGGGTGCGCGCATGGACGAAATCGCGACGGCGATCTCCAAGGAGACCGGCATGGCGAAGTGGTTGTCGCAGATGGTCCAGGTGGGCCTGCCGATCAACAGCTTCAACCAGGCCGGGGCGTTGGCCGAGAGCTACGTGTACGAGGAGAAGGTCGGCAGCTCGTTGGTCGTGCGCGAGCCGATCGGTGTGGTCGCGTGCATCACCCCGTGGAACTACCCGCTGCACCAGATCGCCGCGAAGGTTGCATTTGCAATGGCCGCGGGTTGCACCGTGGTGCTGAAGCCCAGCGAGGTCGCGCCGGTCGATGCGTTCATCCTGGCCGACATCATCAACGAGATCGGCCTGCCTGCGGGCGTGTTCAACCTCGTTTCGGGTGTCGGCCCGGTGGTGGGCGAGGCCATGGCGCTGCACCCCGAGGTGGACATGGTGTCCTTCACCGGCTCCACCCGCGCCGGTAAGCGCGTGATGCAGCTCGGTGCCGAATCGATCAAGAAGATCGCGCTCGAGCTCGGAGGTAAGAGCGCCAACGTCATGCTCGAGGACCTCGACGAAGCCACCTTCGCCAAAGCCGTTGCCGACGGTGTGGGCAAGGCGTTCCTCAACTCCGGTCAGACCTGCTCGGCGCTCACCCGCATGCTCGTGCCGCGCAGCCGTCTGGCCGAGGCCGAGGCGATTGCTGGTGCCACGGCATCGGCGATGGTCGTCGGTGACCCGTTCGCCGCCGGCGTGCACCTGGGCCCGCTCGCTTCGGCCGCCCAGCGCGACCGCGTGCAGGGCTACATCCAGAAGGGCATCGACGAGGGCGCCACGCTGGTTGCCGGTGGTCTCGGTGCCCCCGAGGGACTCGATGTCGGGTTCTACGTGCGGCCAACGGTGTTCTCGGGTGTCACCCCGCAGATGACCATCGCCCAGGAGGAGATCTTCGGGCCGGTGCTGTCGATCCTGCCCTATGACGGCGAGGACGATGCGGTGCGTATCGCCAACGGCGTGGTGTACGGCCTTGCCGGCGGCGTGTGGTCGGGCGACAAGGCGCATGCCGAGAAGGTCGCCCGTCGCCTGCGTACCGGCCAGGTCGAGGTCAACGGTGGCGCCTTCAATCCCAACGCCCCGTTCGGTGGGTACAAGCAGTCGGGCATCGGGCGCGAATACGGCCGGTTCGGTCTCGAGGAGTTCCTCGAGATCAAGAGCCTGCAGCTCTGATTGCATGCCGATGCGTCAGCTCGGCCCCCGGCACCGCCCGGGTCAGCTGAGCTGACGCAGTCGGCTCTCGACGTCTTCGCGGTTCACGTAGCCGCCGCACATGCGCCGCAGGCCGGTGAACGAACCGCGCCCGTGCATGACGCGCCAGTTGTCGAACAACAGCGCCTCGCCGGGTGCCAGCACATGGCGCCACTGCATCGACGGGTCGTTGGCCAATGTGTCGAAGGCGCGCAGCGCGTCGTAGAACGCGATCATCTCGTGCTCGGGCAGCAGGAACGGGGCCCGGTCGTAGTTGTTGAACGACACCTGCACCAGGTGCCCGGCGTGGTCGTGGCGGAACACGGGTCGAGCGGCCATGAGGTGTGCGCCATCGCCGATGTACTGCCCCGGCACGGCAACGCTGGAGAGCGTGGCAAAGTGCTCGGGCATTGCGGTCTGCATGTGTCGTGCAACGGCGAATGCATCGACCATCGTGGACTCACCACCGGTGCCTTCGAACTGCAGGCAGTGCAGCAGCTGCACGCCGGGTGCGTCGTTCGAGTAGGTGCCGTCGGTGTGCGGACGCAGCTCGAGGTTGGTGTATGCCGTATCTGCCTTGGTGAGGTCGGCCGTGAACTCCCACATGCCCCCGAAGATGGTCTCGCGCACGTACCCGATACGCCGGAGCAACGCCTCGGTCGCCTCTGGTGTGGCGGGCGTGCCGACCGCGAGGCAGAACCCGTATTCGGCGGTCTTGGCCAACCACTCGCGTACGCCGTCCTCAGAGTTCATCACGGCGCCGTGCGGCACCATCGGCACGTGGGCGCGGATGAAGGAACCGTCCCACAGCGTGATCGCCGTGTCGGCGGTGGCGCGTGGTACGGCAGGTGTGCGGTACTTGGCCAGGAACGACACCGGCAGCACCGAGTTGGGGCTGTCGTCGCTCCAGGTGAGATCGATGGTGTCGTCGCCCACCTCGGCGGCCGTGCCCACGAGATCGAGCGGCAGCGCCGCAGTGAACAACTGGCGCTGTTGGGTCACGGGATGCATGGTGCCGTCGTCATGGGCATGGTCGCGCAGCCAGATCCAGGGATAGCGCGTCACGGTGTGGTCGTCCCAGGTGACCTCGAGCGACGAACGATCGAGGTGCAGCGATGAGATGGCGATCATGGCGAGAGACTCCGATTGGGCGGTGTTTGGCGCGGTACTGATGCCCACTTCGGATTCTACGGTCACCGCTCGCTGTCCCGTCAGCGCGGGGTTGCGGGCCGGGCCGTTGCGGACGTGATGGGGACCTTTGGCACTGATGGCACAGGGGCCCGATGCCCGATGATGGGGGCGAGAGGAGGCTGCAATGACTGCTGCCATCGGCACGCGCATCGACCTGCACGGCGCAACGCGCCAGTACCGCATCGGTGAGAACACGATCACCGCCCTCGATCGTGTCGACCTGCACGTCGACGAGGCCTCGCTGGTCGTCATCCTCGGGCCGTCGGGGAGCGGCAAGACCACGTTGCTGAACCTCATCGGAGGACTCGATGCAGCGACATCGGGCACGGTCGCCGTTGGCGGGCAGGACGTCACAGGAATGAGCCGGTCGGCGCGGTTCGGTTTCCGTCGGCGGTGTGTCAGCTTCATCTTCCAGACGTTCAACCTGTTGCCCGGTCTGACCGCGTTGGAGAACGTGCAGTTCGGCGCAGATGTGGCGGGTCGGCCCGACGCGGCCGAACGCGCCCGGGCGGCGCTGGGCGATGTCGGCCTTGGCGATCGGCTCGATCATTTCCCCCATCAGCTCTCGGGCGGCGAGCAGCAGCGCGTCGCCATCGCCCGTGCACTGGCCACGGGGAACCCCATCCTGCTCGCCGACGAACCCACCGGCGAGCTCGACTTCCGGACCGGCGTGCAGATCCTGCAGCTCCTCAAGGCCCAGGCGGATGCCGGCCTGACGGTGCTAGTGGTCACGCACAATCGCGAGATCTCACGTGTCGCTGATCGTGTCATCGAGCTGTCGAGCGGTCGGGTGATCAGCGACGGCCCGCCGGTGGGCGGGCGTGCCGAGATTGCCGATCTGCAATGGTGAGGTCATCGCGGATGCTGTTCTGGCGTTGGTCCCTGCGCGACCTGCGCAGGCGTTGGTTGTCAGTGGTGGCCATTGCGATCGTCATTGCCATCGGCACGGGGGTCTTTGCCGGTCTGGGCAGCACGTCAGCCTGGCGGCGGAGCTCGAATGATGCCAGCTACGCCTTGTTGCACATGCATGATCTCGAGCTCAGGCTCAGCCCGGGCACAATTGCACCGCAGGGTGCGCTGGCTGCACTGGTTGCCGACCTGACGGGCACAGCGATGGTGACAGCGGTCCAGGAACGGCTGATTGTCTCGCGCCAGGTCGATGCATCCACCGGGTCGAAGGTGGTGTTGGTCCCCGGCGAACTGGTGGGCGCTGACCTGTCACCCGACGCGGGTGTTGACCGCCTGTCGATTTCCAGCGGAACACGACCGCAGGCCGGCGGCGGCGGCGGCGGCGGTCAGGTGATCCTGGAGGAGAAGTTTGCCCAGCACTATCACCTGGCCGACACGGGGTCGTTGGTCCTCGCCGGTGGCACGCCGGTGCGGTACACCGGGGTGGGTGTATCCCCGGAGTACTTCCTCATCACCGGGGTGGCCGACGCCGGCTTTCTCGCCGAGGCGAACTATGCGGTGGTGTTCACGGGGCTGGCGGAGTCGCAGCGACTCGCCGGCCTTGCGGGCCAGGTGAACGACATCGTCATCGGGCTGGCCCCCGGGACGGACCGAGATGCCATCGGTGCCCAACTGGCGGCGGCCGTGCGCAGCAACGGCGCGTTGAGCGGCACGGTCGAGACGCGCGACGACGATCCGGCGTACCGGCTGATGTACGACGACATCGGTGGCGACCAGAAGCTGTGGAACGTGCTGTCGGCGCTGATCCTGATCGCCGCATCGATCGCAGCGTTCAACCTGATCGGACGCATCGTCGACGCGCAGCGCCGTGAGATCGGCGTGCAGATGGCGCTCGGCGCCTCGCCGGCACGCATCGTGCGCCGACCGGTCCTCGTCGCCGCGCAGATCGCGTTGCTCGGGGCGTTGCTGGGTGTCGTGGTGGGTCTGGTGGTCGGTGCAGCGATGCGCGGCCTCCTAGTGTCGTTGCTGCCGCTGCCCGTGTGGTCGACGCCGTTTCAGGTGGGCACCTTCCTGCGCGCCGCCGTATTGGGATTCGTCCTGCCGTTCGTGGCCAGCGTCTTGCCGGTGCGGCGCGCCGTGCGGGTGGAACCTGTCGATGCGATCCGCACCACGCACCTCGCCGTGCGCGGCACCCGCCTGACGGCGCTGAGCCGTCGATTTCGCATACGCCGTCACGCCGACAGCCTGCGGCGGCTGCCGCTGCGCAACGTGCTCCGGGCCCCACGCCGCACACTGTTGACAGCACTCGGCGTGGGAGCAGCGGTGTCTGCGCTGGTTGGAGTGATGGGCATGCTCGACACCTTCAACACCACCATCCGCATCGGCGAGCACGAGTTGCTCGTGGCTGCGCCGGACCGGGTGATGACTCGTCTCGACGGCTTCCAGCTCGTGGCAGGCGCTGTCGTCGACGATATCCGGGCGCTGCCACAGGTGCGGTCGGCGGACCCCGAACTCGAGTTGCCGGCGATTGTGTACACCGGTTCGCGCACCACGGAGATCGATCTGCTGCTGCAGGTGCTCGTGCTCCATCCGTCAGCGGGGAGCGACAGTTGGGCGCCGAGCATCAGCCGTGCTGCTCCAGCCGGGGGGCGTCCGGGCATCGTGCTGGCAGCGAAGGCGGCCGTCGACCTGGGTGTGCGACCGGGCGATGTGGTGACGGTGCAGCACCCGTTAGCCACGGGACCGACCAGCTATACAATGCGCGATACCGACTTCACGGTCATCGGCGTGCATCCGAGCCCGCTGCGCTCGCTGGCGTTCGTGGACAGCGGCAACCAATCCGTCTTCGGCCTGACGGGGGTGACCAATGTGATCCAGGTCCGGCCGGCTGTCGGAACGACTGGCGACGATCTCCGCCGGGCACTGTTCGACATGCCGGGCGTGGCATCGGCGCAACCCGTGGCCGCCATCACCGACTTGTTCCGCAAGGCCCTCGAGCAGTTCCTGTCGTTCCTCCTGATCGCCGCGGTGGCCGTGCTGGTGCTCGCACTGCTGATCGCGTTCAACTCCACCAGCATCTCTGTCGACGAGCGCACCCGCGAACACGCCACGATGTTCGCTTTCGGCCTGCCGATCCGGTCGGTGTTCGCCCTGATCGCGAAGGAGAGCGTGATCGTGGGCGTCTTCTCCACGCTCACCGGTCTCGGTATCGGCTACCTACTGGTGCGCTGGATGATGATCTCCATCGTCGGTTCCATCGTTCCCGACTTCGGCTTCACCATCAGCATCAGCGCGATGACCCTCGGCATCGCGTTGTTCGTCGGTGTGGCCTCGGTCGGCCTCACCCCGTTGCTGCTCATTCGTCGGCTCCGCAGGATGGACATCCCCGATGCACTGCGCATCATGGAGTGATGCGCGCAGGCATCACCGGAACAGGTAGATCAACGCCACGACCACGCCGAAGACGATGATGAAGGCGCGGAGCTTCTTGGGCGGCAGCACCCCAGCGAGGCTGCCACCGAAGTGCCCGCCGACCATGCTCGCCGGGGCCATGACGGCCACCAGTGTCCACTCGATGCGGCCGGAGAACACCAAAAACGCCGCTGCGCACACGTTGACCACGAGCGAGAGCAGTTGTTTCACCGCGTTGAGCCGCGTGAAGGCGAGCTCGGAGAACAGACCGAGGACGGCGATGAGCATGATGCCGAGCCCGGCGCCGAAATAGCCGCCGTAGACCGCAGCCCCCGTCACGGCAAACAGCTCGAGGAGGGTGTGCGAGCGAGAGCCGCGGGCGCGCGACTTGAGCCAGGACCGCAGGCGATCCTGGAACCCCAAGAGGGAGCAGGCCGCCAGAATGAGGAATGGCACGATCTGGCGGAACACTGCCTCGCTGGTGACGATGAGCAGGATCGAGCCGCCCAGGCCGCCGAGAGCCGCTGCGACCAGCTGTGGTCGCAGCCCCCGGCTGAGGCCGGCGAGGTCCGTGCGCTGGGCGTAGGTGCCGCCGATGTAGCCCGGGCACAGCGACACCGTGTTGGTCGCGTTCGCCCGGATCGCAGGGATTCCAATGGCGGTCAGCACGGGGAAGGTGATGAGCGTCCCGCCGCCGGCAATGGCGTTCACCGCTCCGGCGGCCACGGCTGCTGCGCCCGCGCCGAGATGAGCCAGCGCTGAGATGTCGGTCATCGGTGTGGTCCGTTCAGGTGCCGAGGGGCGCGGTCGGAACGGTCGCAAACATCACCGCAATGCTAACCCGGCGGCCTGTATCGGGGCCTGTTTGGCCGATGCGCGACGCAAGAGGCCAGCGTGCCCGCCATTTTTGGCCGATTTTCCGGTAGATTGAGCCGATCTTTCGCGACGGTCCCGGTGTCTTCCCCGGTGACTTCCCCGCCAGAGTCGTCCACCTCAGCGCCAGTGAAGGATTCCCATGACCGTGTCGGCAACCAGCCCAGCGACCACTCCAGCAGCCAAGGCGCCAGCAGCCAAGGCGGCGGCAAAGCCGGCTGCGAAGGCGGCCCCGAGAAGGGCCTCGGCCAAGAATCAGGGCGCTGCGCTTCCCGAGGATCACACGCCGGCCCAGGCCATTGCCCACGCAATCATCACCCTGCACCTCGATCTGGCGCCGTCGGTCAACCGCATCATGGACGCAGAAATCGAAGAAGAAGCCCGCCTCGTGGCGATCACCTTGTTCCATAACTCGCTCGATGTCCCCGGTGATCCCTACCGCTTCCCCCTCGCGGCGATCGAGGCCGGCCGTCAGATGGCTCCTGGTTCCGGCACGGAGTAGTACGCACGGGCAGCGTAAACACCCGGTGCAACCCGGTCGCTGCAAGCCGGAGCCGAACCGCGTGGATCTGCGATAGAACATATGTATGGCCATCTCATGTGCGTACTGCGGCGGTGAACACGCTGCCCCGGCTGAGGTCCGCGCCTGTTGGCAGCGCAATCCCGAGGGCATCGGGGTCACGCCGGTGGTGGCCGAACCGTTCGAGATGTGGCCAGATCCGGCAGACGGCGTGAGCTCTGGCTCCGGCTCCGGCTCCGGCTCTGGCTCTGGCTCTGGCTCTGGCTCTGGCTCTGGCTCTCGCGTGAGCTCCGGCTCTGGCGTGAGCTCCGGCTCTGGCGCGAGCTCCGGCTCCGGCGCTGGCCCCGCAGCGCGTCACGAATACAGCGCCCCCGGGCCGGTAGCGCTGGGCCGGGGCATCGTTCTCGTTGCCGGGGCCGATGTTGCGCAGGCGTGGCAGGACGCATCGCGGGTGGTCATCGACCGCGCCGTGATCGACCAGCCCGACGACACCGTTGCCACGCTCACGACAGAGGCGTTCGCCGGCCGACGCGTGGTCATCGAACTCGATGCGAGCATCGTCGACTCCTTCCGTGAACCGCCACGGGTGGTGACCTCGACCGAGCCCTTTCTGCTCGGACCACGATTCACGTTCATGCTCGACCAGTTGCACCACCTGGTGTGGAGCAATGCCATCGACTGCACCGGTCCCACGGCTCACTGGGCGCTGTTCGACACGGCGATGGCGTCGGGTGCCGTGCCGTCGCCCGACGGTGTCGGCGATCTTGCGCTCGCCGATGGCTCGCGGGTGTGGATCGATGGTGGGCCCATCCGTCGCCTCGAGCCGATCGATGGCGTGCCGGTGTTGCACGCAGTGAGCCTCGAACACGGGTCACTGCGCGTGCCGTTACCCGTTGGTGCCGATGCTGAACTCGCTGTCGACCAACGTGGTGCCGTGCAGCATGCGGGTGGCGCAGCGCGGGTGATCGCCCCGGCGGGCAGCGGCAAGACGCGGGTGCTCACCGAACGGGCGCGACACCTCCTGAACGGCTGGCGGCTCCCACCCGGGGCGGTGAGCCTGGTGGCGTTCAACAAGCGTGCCCAGGAAGAGATGCAGGCCCGAACGGGCGACCTGCGCGGGTTGCGTGTGCGCACGTTGAACGCCATTGCCCTGGCCATCGTGAACGGCAGCGCACCGTTCATGGCGCAGCAGCGCACCTATCGCACCATCGACGAGATCGAGGTGCGCCGCATCATCGGGCGACTGGTGCAGTTTCCCCGGAAGCGCAACACCGACCCCATCGCCTCGTGGATGGAGGCGCTCAGCGTGGTGCGCCTCGGCCTGCGCAGCCCGCAGGATGTGGAGGCCATGTACGACGGCGACGTCGATGGCCTGGCCGACATGTGGCCGCGTTATCGCGCAGCGCTCGACCGTGATGGTGCGCTCGATTTCGACGAGCAGGTCTACCGCGCCATCGAGATGTTGCTCGGCGACGCCGAGACCCGGCGCAGTGCGCAGCGGGCGTGCCGGCTGCTGTTGGTCGACGAGTTCCAGGACCTGACACCCGCTCACGTGCTGCTGGTACGGCTGTTGTCGGCCCCCGACTTTGCCGTCTTCGGGGTGGGCGACGACGACCAGACCATCTACGGATACAGCGGCGCCGATCCAGCATGGCTGATCGACTTCGCCTCGCTGTTCCCCAATGCGGGGGCCCATCCGCTCGAGGTGAACTACCGCTGCCCAGCCGACATCGTGCAGGCCGCCGACCGGCTGGTGCGCCACAACCGGCGTCGCGTCGCCAAGGTCATCCGCTCGGCCAGGCCCGACAGTACGGGCTTGCACGTGGTCACGTCGCAGGACACCCTTGCCGCCACCGTCGATGCGGTGCGCGCCGCGCTGGCGGCTGGCTGTGCCCCATCGGATATCGCCGTACTCACCCGCGTCAACGCGTTGCTCGCCCCGGTGCAACTCGGGTTGCTGGCCGAGGGCATCCCCGTTCAGGGGGGCGTGGGTACTGAGTTCACCGAGCGCACGGCCATTCGTGCCGCCCTGGCATGGATGCGCCTCTCGGTGGCCGATCCATCCCAGCTCGATCCCGGCGATCTGGCCGAGGCCCTGCGCCGACCGTCCCGACCGCTGCATCCCAACGTTGCCACGTGGGTGGGCGAGCAGAGCTCGCTGCAGGGCCTGCACCGGCTCGCTGCCCGGGTGAACAACGACCGTGATGCGCAACGCATCACCACCTTTGCCGACGACATCGCCCGCCTGCACGGCCTGGCCCGCTCCGGTTCGGCGGCCGACGTGCTGGGTTCGCTCGCCGTCGATGTCGGTCTGGGGGCGTCCATCGCCACGCTCGACGACAGCCGGCGGGGCATGAACCGTGCGGCGCAGAACGACGATCTTGTTGCCATGGCGCAATTGGCCAGCCTGCAGCCCGACCCGGCGCGCTTTGGCCCCTGGCTTCGCGAACAACTGGCCCAGCCGCGCAACAGCAGCGGTGTCACGCTGGCAACGGTGCACCGGGTGAAGGGCCAGGAATGGCCCGTGGTGGTGCTGCACCATGCCGAGGCCGATCAGTACCCGCACCGTTTGGCCGAAGACCACGAAGAGGAGCGACGTGTGTTTCACGTGGCGCTCACCCGGGCCCGCCAACAGGTCACCGTGGTGGTGGGGGCATCACCGTCGCCGTTCGTCACGGAGATGCGCAGCGAGCCGGCCGCCTTCGCAGCGCAGGTCCCTGTCGTGGCACGCGTGAGCCAGCGCGACGCGCCACGGCCCGCCCCGGCGCGTGACACGCAGTTTCCCAAGGGAACCGTCTTGGCCGCACCCGGACTGGTGCTGGTCGACGGCGGACAGGAATGGACCATCGAGACCGTGACCGCCGATGGCGTCGTCGCCCGAATGGGCACGGTCACCCGCCGCTTCGCGGTGGGTGCGGCGGTGGTCAGCGCTGGTCGCCAGCGTGGGGCGCTCGGTGTCACCACCGGTGCGGCACCGTCGCCGGCCAGCATCCGGGCACACGACCTGCTCCGTCAGACGCGCGACCGGCTGCGCAACGGCAAGCCGGCCTATGTTGTGTTCGACGATGCCACGCTCGAACGCATCGCCCTTGCCATGCCCACCGAGCTGGCAGCCCTCCATGCCATTCAGGGCATCGGTCCGGCAAAGCTCGAGCAGTATGGCGACGCGGTCCTGCTCGCCATCGAAGACGCAGCGGTCCAGCCCGACTGACCCAGACCCTGCCCGGCGGTTGGGTTCACCAGACACCGCTGCGAGACTGGCCGATATGGCACTGCGTGAGGCTCAGCTCGACAGGATCCGCAACGGATCCTTCGATGTACTCGTGGTCGGTGGCGGAATCAACGGCGCGGTCAGCGCCGCCGCGCTGGCGGGTCGCGGTGCATCGGTGGCGCTTGTGGACCGCGGCGACTTCGCCGGCTTCACCAGTCAGGAATCGTCGAACCTGGTCTGGGGCGGGTTCAAGTACCTCGAGCACTACGAGTTGCTGCTGGTGTGGAACCTGTGCCGCTCGCGTAACCGGCTGATGCGCGCCTATCCCGACAACATCAAAGAGATCAGCTTCCTCGCCAGCCTCGACAAAACGTCGCCGTACTCACCGTGGTTCTCGGCGCTCGGTGCCATTGGCTACTGGGTCATCGGCCAGTTCGGCACGCGGCGTCCACGCCTGATGCGCACCAGCACCATCAGGGCCGAGGAGCCTGCAGTCAACGCCACGACGGTGCGTGGTGGCATCGAGTACCGCGACGCCTATCTCGTCGACAACGACGCTCGATTCGTGTTCTCGTTCGTGCGGTCCGCCATCGAGGCCGGCGCCTCGGCGGCCAACTATGTCGAGCTCGTCTCGGCGACGCGCCAGGGCGACCGTTGGAAGGCCGAGCTGCGCGATGTCGATTCGGGTGAGACCCTCACCACCACGGCCAAGGTCATCGTCAACGCGGCCGGACCCTTCGTGGATGGGCTCAACAGCCAGTGGGGGCTCAGCACCGCGCACCGCATCGTGTACTCCAAGGGCATCCATCTGGTCGTGCCCCGGTTGACCACCAACGACCACAACCGCGTGCTGGCGTTCTTCGACGACACGCAGCGGCTGTTCTACGTGATCCCCATGGGCCGACGGTCGGTCATCGGCACCACTGATACGCGCATCGACGAACCGTTCACCGCAGTGAACGACGACGACCGCACGTTCCTGCTGGAACAGATCAACAACCGACTCGACCTGGCCCAGCCGTTGACCGTGGCCGACATCATCTCCGAGCGCTCGGGTGTGCGACCCCTCGTGGTGAGCAGCAGCGGCGATGACCAACGCAACGTCGATTGGACCTCGCTCAGCCGCAAGCACGCCATCGAGCACGACCCCGACAAGCGCGTGGTCACCATCTTCGGAGGCAAGTTGACCGACTGCCTCAACGTGGGCGAGGAGGTGGCGGCAGCCGTCGAGTCGATGGGTGTGCCGCTGGAGAAAGATCTACACAACTGGTACGGCGAACCCGCCCCAGCCACCCGCGACGAGTTCTACCGCCAGGCCAGGCTGATGAAGCTCGACTCGTTGCGCAACAAGCAGGACACCGAGCCCCTCACCGACCGGCTCTGGCGCCGCTACGGCCGCCGGGCGTTCTCCATGCTCGAGGCCATTCGTGACGATCCAGCAATGGGCGAGGACATCATGGACAGCGCCGATTACCTGCGCGTGGAGCTGCACCTGCAGGCAACGACCGAGATGATCACCAAGCTCGAGGACTTCATGCGCCGACGGTCGAAGATCGATCTCGTGGTGCGTGATGAAGACATCCGTAGCTCTTCTGGGCTGCACGAGGTTGCCACGATCCTGTTCGGGGACGACGCCGATCGGCGGCTGGCCGAATACCTCGAGGGATGAATCCCATGGGCACACCCACCGACAACGGCGTGGCACACGTCGACATTCCCACCGCTGACGGCGCCATGCCTGCTGCGCTGGCAGTGCCATCCCACGCGCAACCGCGCGGTGCCGTCGTGGTGATTCAGGAGGCTTTCGGGATCACCTCGCACATCGAGAGCATCTGCACCCGGCTGGCGTCGGCAGGCTGGCTGGCCGTTGCGCCGGCGCTGTATCACCGCGAGGGCTCGCCGGTGTTCGCATACGACGACTTCGCCGGGGTGCTGCCCGTCATGCAGACCTTGTCGGCAGCGGGGATCGATGCCGATCTCGATGGCACGTTCCAGTTCCTGGCGGATTCTGGTTTCGCCCCGAAGCAATGCGCCACCGTGGGCTTCTGCATGGGCGGCACCGTCAGCCTGTATGCGGGCACGCGCATGGCGCTGGGGGCATCGGTCACCTTCTACGGCGGAGGCGTCGCCGCCGGGCGGTTCGGCTTTCCCCCGCTCATCGAACTCGCGCCGACGCTGCGGACCCCGTGGTTGGGGCTGTACGGCGATCTCGACAAGGGCATTCCGTTTGCCGATGTCGATCTGCTACGCGAGGCCGCTGCCACCGCTGCGGTGCCCACCGAGGTGGTGCGCTCTGCCGACGCCGACCACGGGTTCAACTGCGACGACCGTGCCGCGGTGTTCAATGCTGCGGCTGCCGCCGATGGCTGGCAGCGCACGTTGGCCTGGTTCGACCGCTTCATCACATCGGAGTCACCCCGGTAGCGGTGGGCAGCTTCACCGACACGCTGGTCAGCGTCACGCTGCCACCGAGCCGAGGCTGCGCGTAGGCCACCGTGGTGGCCACGATCTGCAGTGTGAGGCTGGTGTCAGGGCGGAACGTGAACGCCACCATCTCCAACGGCACGGTCACGGTGTGGGGCTGCCCATCCAGCGTGACGGCGATGGGGGTGATCTGGTTGCCCAGCACGATGCCGGTCGCATCATCGACCAACTGGGCGAACACGCGGGTGGGGCGCTGCCCATCGGGGGTGGTGCCGCTGTAGGTAATGGTGAGCTCGGGTGCCCCCACGATGATGGCGGTTGTTGCAGGTGCAACGATGCTGACGTTGACGGCGTTGGTGGCGCGTGCCGGCGTGATGGGTGGGACGATGGCGTCGAGGATGGATCCGGTGCTGGTCGAGGTGACCGGGCCCGCCCCGCCATCGGCAACGAGTGACAGCGTGCCCGAACCCTCGGCGGTGACGGCCGCTCCGGCGGCCACCGGATAATCGGGGGCTGTGTAGCCGGCACCGTCCTGGTCGATGAACTCGAACCGCGGACCCGTCGAGACGGTGGCGTCATCCTTCACGTAGCGGTTCAGCCAGGCGATCGCGGCCTTGGCCGTGCGGCTGGCGTCGCCTTGCTTGGTCAGGCAGATGCCATGGCCGCCGCAGAACCACAACATCGAGACGGGGACTCCAGCGTCATGCAGGATGCGGTAGTTGGTGACGGCTTCGTCGAGCGTGAACAGGGTGTCGACGGTGCCCTGGATGAGCAGTGTCGGTGCGGTGATCTTGCCGACGAGATCGCCGGGGCCGCGGTCGGCGAACCACGCCTTGTCGGCGGGATCGATGACGCCGGTGGCCTTGCTGGCGGCGTTGGTGCGGTCGATGGTGGGGTCGAGCTTGCGGCCGGCGGAGGCGAGGGTGAGCACGCCCGCCCACCCGGTCTTGGCCGTGTCGGACTTGAACAGGCTGGTGATCAACGAGTGCCAGGCAATGATCGGCACGATGGCGTCGACGCGACAATCGATGGCTGCAGTGACCAACTGGATGCCGCCCCCGTACGAGGCGCCGACCATGCCCACGCGCGGGTCGCCCGAGTTGTCGAGCGCGGCCTGGGGCTGTGCGGCCACCCAGTCGAGCAGTCGCCCGACGTCGAGGCCTTCGTGGTCGGCGCTGTCGATGGTGACCGTGCCCGAAGAAACGCCGAAGCCCCGCGGGTCCCAGGTGAGCACGTTGTACCCGGCGGTGCGCAGCGTGCCGATACTCAACGCGCCGAGGAGACCGGCGGCATCGACGTTGGTGTCGCCTCCCGAGCCCCACCCCGGACCCATCAGGATCGTCGGAGCGGGCGTGTCGGCTGCTGCTGACGGCAGGGGGAACCAATGGGCGCGGATGATCGTGCCGTCGAACGACGGAATGTCGAAGTCGCTGGTCACGCCGGCCACCGGTTGGGCGCTCACGGGATCGGCGGCCGGCCGGGTGCACCCAGGTCGTTGGGCCGCAGTGCCTGCGGTGGAGGACTCGGTTGGTGAAGTGGACGCTGAAGGCGCGGTGCCGGCAGTGGTGCCAGCGGCGTTGCCGGACGTGCTGGCGGACGTGCTGGCGGACGTGCTGCTGCCCGACGAGCTACATGCTGTCGGTACGAACGCCGCTACGGCGAGCAGCGCCACAGCGATGCGGCTGCCGGTGCCGGCACCCGTGCCGCTCGTGGTGCCCGTGCTGGCCATGGTTCGACGGCGACGATGGATCCGAGGGGTACTCATGGCGCCAAAGTATCAGGGGCGAATCCCAGGCGGGAGTCCGGACCCGCCGCAGCTCCGTGCATGCTGAGCGCATCACAACCGTGCGCTCAGCATTCACGGGGCCGAACGGCGGCGACGCCGGGCGAGGGTTGGGTCAGGGGGCAGTGAACGTGCCGGAGATCGAGACCGTGAAACTGTCGCCGACGTGTGCTGTGACGCTGATGCTGACACCGCCGATGACCGTGGTGGTGCCGAGTTGCAGCACATGGGCCGTGCCGTTGGGGCTCCCGATGGCCTGGTACTGCCGGCGGAAGGAGCTGATGCACGAGCTGAAGAAGCTGCCCAAGCTGCCGCATTCGGTGGGGCGTTGGTCGACGATGTACGCGGCCACGCCCTCGGTGGTCTGGTACTGGTCGGCGCCGGTGCGTGGCCGTGCCTCGAGGGTGAGCATCACCTTGGGGTTGGTGGTATCAGGCGCCACCACCATCTGCAGGCCGGCACCCATCGGGGCGTCGAGCGTGAAGTCCTTCTGGCTCCCGGTCAGCTGCAGTTGCACCTGACCGTCGCTGATCCATCCGGCGGCGAAACGGTTGAACGCCATCGTGTTCTGGGGCACACACGGCCACGTCCATGTCCCGCCGCCGACGATCGGCTTCGAGCACCGGCCGTTGGCCGGGCTGCCGCTCATCACGTCGACCGGGTCGTCGTACTCGCTGGCGGGACCGATGAAGTTGTGCGGCCAATGCAGCGCGTGGCCCATCTCGTGCACCAGGACGTTCGCCGCTGGGAACTGGTCGGGAGCGATCGATCCGCCACCGACCCACATACCGCGCAGTGTCTCCGACGGCGACACGGCAAACACGTTCAGATTCGAGCCGTCGAATTGGCTGATCGTTCCTGGTCCGGCCCGACCGCCCTGTCGAGTGGTGTTGTCGACGGCGAGGACGTTCGTGAACGGCGCCACGGTGAGCGCCTCTGCCTTCTGGCGGCAGCTGTCCGGGCCATCGCTCGAGGTGAGCGCGATGTGGCCCATCCCGGAGAACACCGCGTGATAGCGCGCCGAGGACTCGGTGTCGAAATACGGTGCTGCGTTCAGCTGTGCCCAAGCGGCAATCGCATCAGGGTCCAGACTCAGTCGGGTGGGTCCGTCGCCTGCGTACGGTGTGCTGGGGGTGGGCACGTCGCAGACCCAGACGGCGACGGCGTCGGTGCCCGCCATCTGGTGCAATTCGGGGCGGAGCACCAGCAGGTTACGGATGGTTCCGATGTCGGCCGGCGGTTGGGTCAGCATGCCACGGGTGTCCACCAGGCGGGCGGGCGTCAGGCCGGTGAACGACGAACCGACGGGGAACCAGCCGAGCACGTCGACCACGACATCGGTGAACCCGGCTGCGTTGAAGATGGAGATCTGACCGCCGCTACCGACCGGGACGATGACCATGTTCGGGATGCTCTGGCCGGGCGTGAAGTTGAGGTTCGATGCCTTCGGCTTGCCCTGTCCGGTCGGCCAGACGGTGAGGTAGCCGCCGAGGGTCGGGCCGGTGGCAGTCACGTTGAGTGCCACCGCGCCGACGCCATTGCCCGGCACCCCGCCGCGTCCGAGCACGGTGAGGTTGCGGGTGAGGCCCTGCCCGATTGGGCCGGTGCCGTTGAACAGGCCGTCGATGGTGTTGAGCTGAGGACGGGTCTCCATGAGTCGTGCCGGTGTGAGGCCGGTGAACGACGAACCGACGGGGAACCAGCCGAGCACGTCCACCACCACGTCGACCGAACCGGCGAAGTTGAAGATGGAGATCTTCCCGCCAGCACCGACCGGCACGATGACCATGTTCGGGATGCTCTGGCCGGGCGTGAAGTTGAGGTTCGATGCCGTTGGCCTGCCATCGCCGGTCGGCCAGACGGTGAGGTAGCCGCCGAGGGTCGAGCCGGTTGCGGTCACATTGAGTGCAACCGCCCCCACGCCGCTGGTCGGCACCCCACCGCGCCCGAGCACGGTGAGATCGCGGCTGAGGCCCTGCCCGATGGCGCCGGTGCCATTGAACAAACCATCGATGGTGTGCAGTTGTGGGCGGGTCTCCATCAGCCGGGCCGGGGTCAACCCGGTGAAGGAACCTCTGACCGGGAACCAGCCGAGCACATCGACGACGACATCGACAGAACCGGAGAAGTTGAAGATGGAGATCTGCCCGCCGTCGCCGACCGGTACCACCACCATGTTGGGGATGGTCTGCCCCGCCGTGAAGTTGAGATTCGAGGCGCTCGGACGTGCCGCGCCGGTTGGCCACACCGTCAGGTAGCCGCCCAGGGACGGCCCGGTTGCGGTGACATTGAGAGCGACGGCCCCGACTCCGGAGTCAGGCACGCCACCACGTCCGGTCACGGTGAGGTTGCGGGTGAGGCCGGGCCCGATGCGGCCGGTGCCGGCGAAGAGGCCGTCGATCGTGGCGGAGTCGGTGGCGGAGTCGGTGGCGCTCACGCGTGCAGCGGGGGTCACTGCAGCGAGACAACCTGCCAGCATCATGATGCTCACGAGGGCGCGAAGCGACCTGTTCAGGGGACGGTCTTGTTTGCTCCAGATGAGCCCTGCACCATGTGACATCGACCGGTCCTCCACGTTCCCGCTGTCGCAGTGTTGCGCAGCTTCGGCCGCCCGTCCACTAGTTGTAAGTGCAAATACCGGCAGTTCGCGCTCATGCGAGCAGGGACCGCGGGGAGTGAAGTATTAGGGTGACGGAACCCCACAGAACGTGGGCAAGGACGTCCTGTTTCGGAAAGTGTGTCGTGAGAACTCAACGGGTGATCTCCGTGGTCGGGTGCCACGCCGAAGGTGAAATCGGCGATGTGATCGTGGGTGGTGTGCTCCCACCGGCAGGAGCCACCATGTACGACAAGATGCGCACCATGGAGCGCGATCACGACGAGGTCCGCCGGCTGCTGCTGTGTGAACCACGCGGCAGTGTTGCCCGTCACCTCAACCTGCTCGTGCCGCCGACGCGTGACGACTGCGACCTCGGTGTGATCATCATGGAACCCACCGAGTACGTACCCATGTCAGGCTCGAACACGATGTGCACCATCACCGTGGCGTTGGAGACCGGTCTGATCCCAATGGTCGAACCCGAGACACGGCTCACCCTGGAGACCCCTGGGGGGCCGGTATCGGTGGTGGCCCAGTGCCGCGACGGCAAGTGCGTGTCGGTTCGCATCGGCAACGTACCGTGCTTCGTCGATCGACTCGACGCCGAACTGGACGTGCCCGGGTTCGGAACGGTGATGGTCGATGTCGCCTTCGGGGGGATGTTCTACGCCATCGTCGATGCAACGCGACTCGGCTTCGAGGTGGTCGCAGCAGAGGCGCGCGAACTCGCCGTGCTGGGTGAAGCCGTACGAGGCGCGGCACGCGAGCAACTCGAGGTGATCCACCCCGAGAATCCCGGCATCCGCGATGTCTCCATCGTGCAGCTGAACCGGCCGTTCGCGGGCGTCGGCGAGGCCACGCGCAATACCTGCATCGTGGCGCCCGGTCGCAGCGATCGCAGTCCCACCGGCACCGGTACATGCGCCCGTCTGGCGGTGCTGCACGCCCGCGGCCAGATGCAGGTGGGCGACACGATGCAGCACGAATCGCTCATCGGATCGCGCTTCACCGGCACCATCATCGGCGAGACAACGGTCGGTCCGGTGCGCAGCGACGGCACGGCGCGCGCTGCAATCCTGCCCACCATCGAAGGCCGGGCGTGGATCACCGGGTTTCACAGTTACTGCCTCGACACCTCCGACCCGTATCCCACCGGTTATCACCTGCCCGATACCTGGGGTGTCGGTGGGGGCATGACCCAGTAGGCCCCCTGGCGCAGCGAACATGGGACCAATGCCGCCGGTCCAGGGGATTTGGTCCCTATCGGCACGGGGGCGCACTGGCAGTACCGTCCTGAGCAGGGCGGATCGCCGCTGATCCGGACGCAGACCCGGGCCGGAGTGCCCGAGCAGCAGTGCCCGAACAGAATTGGGGTGCGGTGCAGATGAGCTACCCGACGGAGAGAATTCGCAACGTGGTGCTGGTCGGCCACAGTGGTGTCGGCAAGACCACCTTGGCCGAGGCGCTGCTGGCCCGGGCCGGATGCGTGCCGCGGCCCGGCAAGGTCGATGACGGCACGAGTCTGTTGGACACCGAACCGGAGTCCATCAAACGGCGCATCTCGCTGTCGCTCGCGTTCGCCCCGTTCGAGTGGACGACCCCCGATCAGCGTGTCTACAAGGTCAACCTGCTGGACTCTCCCGGCTATGCCGACTTCGTGGGAGAGGTCGATGCTGCCTTCAGCGTGGCTGATCTGGCGGTGTTCGTGGTCAGCGCGGTCGATGGCGTCGAGGTGCAGACGGCGTTGTTGTGGCGCCGCGCCGCAGCGCTCGGGCTGCCACGCATGGTCTTCGTGAACAAAGAGGACAAAGAGCGCGCCGACTTTGCCAGTGTGGTCGAGCAGCTGCGCCGTGGCTTCGGAGCCGGCATCGTGCCTCTGGAGCTGCCCCTCGGCGAGGCGGCATCGCTGCACGGCGTGGCCGATGTGCTGGCCGAGGAGGCCCTCGAATACGAGGCCGGGGGGGCGCATCACGCCGCACCCATGCCCAGGGATGTGGTCGACGACGAACATCGTCTGCACGAAGCACTCGTGGAGGAGATCGTGTCGGGTGACGACGAGCAACTCGAGCACTATCTGGCGGGCGACGAGATTTCCGTGGCAGATCTCGAACGCACCTTGGCGCGCGAGGTGCTGGAGTGCACCGAGTTCCCGGTCCTGCTCGGCTCGGCGGTCACGGGGGTGGGCGTTGACCGCCTTGCCGATTTCATCTGCGAACTCGGTCCGTCACCGGCCGACCGCCCGGCCAGGGTGATGGCCGGCGACGATGTCGTGCCGGTGCTGGCCGACCCCACCGGCCCACCGCTGGCCTACGTGTTCAAGACCATTGCCGACCCGTTCGTGGGCCAGCTGTCGGTCTTCAAGGTGTTGTCCGGACGCATCACTGCCGACGACCGCTTGATCAACAGCCGTAGCGGGGCGGACGAGCGCCTCCATGGCCTGTTCGCCCTGCGTGGCAGGGAACAGACGCCGTTGACCGAGGTGGCCGCTGGCGACATCGCCGCCGTGGCCAAGCTCGGCACCACGTTCACGGGCGATACCTTGGCCCCGAAGGGCACGCCGGTCACCGTGGTGGCTCCGCCCAGCGAGATTCCGCAATATGGGGTTGCAGTCGTGCCGCGCGCCCAGGCCGACGACGACAAGCTCGGCAATGCGCTGGCCCGCCTGCAGGCCGAGGACCCGGTGCTGTTGGTCGAACGGGTGGAGGAGACGCGTCAGACCGTGCTGCGTGGCGTGGGCGACACGCATGTGGCGGTGTCGATCGAGCGCCTGGCCCGCAAGTTCGGCGTCAACGTCGATACCACCGCCGTTCGCGTGCCGTACCGCGAGACCGTTGTCGCTCCGGCCGAGGCCGTTGGTCGGGTCAAGAAGCAGACCGGTGGCCACGGCCAGTTCGCAGTGGCGAATCTCCGTGTGGCCCCGCTGCCGCGTGGCACCGGCTTTGAGTTCCACGACGCTGTGGTTGGCGGAGCGATCCCGCGCAACTACATCCCCGCAGTCCAGAAGGGCGTCGAGGAGGCCATGTCGCACGGGGGCATCCACGGGTTCCCGGTGGTGGACGTGCGGGTGGAGTGTTTCGACGGCAGGTTC
>WLMZ01000003.1 GCA_009726095.1 Actinomycetota bacterium | reverse complement strand
CGCAGACCACCTCGCCCGTCTTTCAGATCGGGTTCGAGCAACGCAGCAACATCGCCCGTTCGCTGCCAGCGTTCCTCGCAGATCTGACGCAGCTTGGCCAACCACGGCAACGGCTTGCTGCGCCATTGTTCCATCGCCCTGGCCCGCACCTCGGCGACGTTTGCCTCGCCGCCCGCCAGACACCGGATGCGCAGTAACGACGTCGCGGTGACGAGATCGTTACTGGCCAACGACAGCAGCGACTTCACCGAGTGAGCGGCCGGGCTCAGCTTCACGCCGCCGTCCCACATCGGGTACCACAGCGCCTCGGCAACGTTGCGAACCTCTTCGGTGCCGGCCTTCGGGGGGTGCAGCAAGACGACGTCGATGTCGCTGCCGGGGCAGAGCAAGCCGGTGGCATATCCGCCGGTGGCAATGAGCGACCAGCCCAGCGGCAGATCACTGCCGAGGGCGTCGAACCAACCGTCCATCTGATCGGAAAGACGCCGGGCCAGACCACGCCCGGACAGGTCATCTCGCGCAACCATCTCGGCACGCGCCTGGCGGACAAACGCACCATCGATCGTCTTGCCCGCCATCCCGCAAGTATTGCAGCCGGGCAACTGGCGGCACACCTTTCTCACCGCCCCCGCTGGATGGCAGACTCACGGTCATGCCGCTGCACCCACAAGCCCAGACGCTGCTCACGCTGATGGCCAACCTTGGTCTTGCACCCATCGAATCGGGTACTCCGCAGCAGGCGCGCGACAGCCGGGCTGCCCGGTTGGTGCCGGCCACCGAGGCGATCCACGAGATCCGCGATGTCGATGCTGGCGGCGTGCCGGCGCGCCTGTACCGCCCGGACGCGCAACAGGGTCTCGGCGTGCTGGTCTACCTGCACGGAGGCGGCTGGGTGGTGGGCGACCTCGAATCGCACGACAACGTGTGCCGCTCGTTGGCGAACCGCAGCGGTCACGCAGTGCTCAGCGTCGACTACCGACTCGCTCCCGAGCACCCGTTCCCCGCCGCCCTCGGCGACTCCGTGCAAGCCACGCGCTGGGCGCACGCCAATGCCGAATCGCTCGGTTGCGACCCCCAGCGGCTGGCCATCGGTGGCGATTCCGCCGGGGCGAATCTGGCCGCTGTCGTCGCTCAGATCGCACCGGTTCCACTGCGCTATCAGATGCTGATCTACCCAGTCGCCGATTGCCGGTGCGGGACCGCCTCGTACGCCGAAAACGCCACCGGCTATTTCCTCACGGCCACCGCAATGCAATGGTTCGTCGATCACTACCTCGCCGGTGGTCACGGTTCACCCGAGGACCCCCGGGTCTCGCCACTGCTTGCCGACGATGCAACGCTGCGCGCCACTCCCCCCGCGTTGGTGATCACCGCCGAGTTCGATCCCCTACGCGACGAGGGGGAGCAGTACGCAGCACGGCTTGCTGCCCTGGGCGTCGTCACCACGCACGTGCGTTTCAGCGGCATGATTCATGGTTTCTTCAGCATGCCCGAGTGGCTGGACGACGCCCGGGCGGCCCACGCCCTGGCCGCCCAGTCCCTGAAGACCGCTCTCGACCGCTGAGCGGCACGACTCCCCGTGCCCACCTCGATCGGCACGAGCCGCACGCGGCCGCTCAACGTGCTCGTCAAGCTCAACAGCCTCGAACTCGGCGGCACACAGTTGATCGCCCTCGACTTCGCACTCGCCGCGCACGAGCACGGCATCAACACCACGCTCGTTGGACACCACGCACCTGGGCCACGGCAGCCATCGACGCTCGTCGATCTCGCACGTGAGCGCGGTCTACATATCGAGGTGCTCCAGCAGCCCCCCGGCACGGCCAATCAGGGCCAGATCGCCGAGCTGAGCGACCTGGCCGACCGCCATGACATCGACCTCGTGCACAGCTACGGGTCGTGGGAGGCACGCTCGGCGTTCCTCGGACCCTGCCGACTCGGGAGACGACCCCTGGTGATGACCGTCTACGAAATGTGGTTGCCCGATGTCGTCTATCGCCTACCCCAGCTGATCGTGGGTACCCGGGAGCTGTTCGAGGATCTGCAGGACACTCGAGGAAACGTGAGCCTCATCAGCCCTCCGGTCGATCTGCTCCGCGACGATGGTGCAGCGGTGGACAGCACCGGCTTCGCCCGGGACCTCGGTATCGACGAGGGCAACGTGTTGGTGGTCGTCGTCACGCGGTTGGACGACCACATGAAGGCATTCGGGGTCGAGACGGCCATTCGCGCCTTCGAACGGCTCGGGCGTAGGGACGCGAACCTGGTGGTCGTCGGGACCGGCGGCGCCGAGGAACGACTGCGGGCCGAGGGTGCTGCGGTGAACGCTCGTCTGGGCCGCGCGGCCGTGACGTTCACCGGCGCAATGACCGACCCACGTCGCGCCTATGCAGCGGCCGACATCGTGCTCGGTCAGGGCGCCTCAGCGGCGCGTGCGCTGTCCTTTGCCAAGCCGCTCGTTGCCTATGGCGAACTCGGCTGGAGCGAGACGTTCACCCCAGAGAATGCACAGCGCCAGTTCCGAACAAGCTTCTGGAGCCCACACCCGGCCGATCAACCCGAGACGCTGCTCCTCGACCAACTCCGGCCACTGCTCGATCGACGTGACGAACGCGAGCAGCTCGGCACATTTGGTCGCAGCTTCGCCGCCGCGAACTTCGGCCTGGCCGAGATGGTCGGCAAGCTCGTCAGCGTCTACGACGCAGCAATGGCCGACTACGGCATGACTCCGTGGCTAGACGACTGGCACGCCCTGACCGAAGCTCGCTAACTGCTCGTCGCCGCCAGGTGGACAGCGCGGGTGAACACGGCATCGAGCATCGGTTCCGTGAGCCGGCCGGTGAAGGTGTTCTGTTGGCTCGGGTGGAACGAACACAGCAACACCATTCCGCCGGGAGCGACGACCTCGACGAGGTGCCCGAACTTCGGACGCGGCGTCACACCGAAGTCCACACACGCCGCCTGATAGGCGAACGCGCCAAGGCACACCACGACCCTGGCACGGCCGAGCAGCGCCAACTCACGCTGCAGAAACGGCCGGCAAGCGTCGCGCTCGGAGGGTTCGGGTGCGTTGCCGGGTGGGGCGCACTTCACCGCCGCCGTGACCCACGCGTCGAGCAGTTCGAGACCATCGTCGATGCCGGTCGAGGCAGCCTGGTTGGCGAGACCGGCCCGGTGCATCGCACGGAACAACCAGTCGCCACTGCGGTCACCGGTGAACACGCGACCGGTGCGGTTGGCGCCATGGGCGGCGGGGGCGAGACCGAGCACCACGATGGCGGCCTGCGGATCGCCGAAGCCAGGGATCGGTCGCCCCCAATACGTGTCGTCGCGATACGAGGCGCGCTTGTCGATGGCCACCTGTTCGCGCCACTCGACCAGACGCGGACATGCCCGGCATTCGGTCACCTGCTGTCGCAGTTGCACCAAGGTCTGCGCAACGACGACACGGCCCGGGCGTGTGACAGAACTCATCCACGCGACAGTAGGCCGTAATCGTCGAACCGCAGCTAAGTTGGCCGGTGCATGCCGAAGAAGCCACCAGCCGGTCCACCGCCAACGCTCGTTTTATTGGTGCGCCATGGGCAGACACCCACCACGGGCAAACTGTTGCCCGGTCGCGCCGCCGGCCTGCACCTGGCCGATCTCGGCCGCACCCAGGCCGAGGCTGCGGCAGCGCGCATTGCCGGCCTCGCCAAGGTAGACGCCGTGTACGCCTCACCACTCGAACGGGCCCGCGAAACCGCTGCCCCCATTGGTCGGTCACTGGGCCAGAAGGTGCGCATCGACAAGGGTCTGTTCGAGTGCGATTTCGGTGACTGGACCGGAGCCGAGCTGAAGGCGCTGATGAAGCTGCCCGAGTGGACCACCGTGCAGCGCTCACCCTCCACCTTCCGCTTCCCTAACGGCGAGAGCTTTCTCGAGATGCAGACCCGAATGGTTTCCACCCTCGATCGCCTGCGCGCCGCGCACCCCGGCGGCGTCATCGTGTGCGTCTCGCACGCCGACCCCATCAAGGCCGCCGTCGCACACGCAATGGGTACACACATCGACCTGTTCCAGCGCATCGTGATCTCCACATGCTCGATCAGCGCCATTGCGTATTCCACGGGTGGACCCATCGTGCTCAACGTCAACTCCACTGGCGGCTCGCTCAGCGAGCTCCGCCCCAGCTGAGGCGCGCCGCCGATGGGTGTGTACTTCCAGTTCGACGAGGTCGATACGTTCACCACTACCGCACTCGGCCGGCCCGGCCAGCGCGTGTTCTACCTCCAGATCCGTCAGGGCGACCAACGTGTCACGGTGAAATGTGAAAAGCAGCAGGCCGCGGCGATCGCCGAGTACCTGCGCAAGGTCATGAACGATCTCCCCACACCGGCGAGCAAGCCGTTGCCCACCACGTTCGAGCTGAACGAGCCAGTGGACGTCACGTTCGTGCTCGGCCCCATCGGGCTCGGCTACGACCGCGAGAACGACCGGTTGCTGGTGCAACTCGAGGAAGCCCTTGCGTTCGACGAGAACGGCGAGGTCGACGAGAACGCCGCCGAGGACCGCGGTCAGGTTCGGCTGTTGCTGCAGCGCGGGCAGGCCCTCGCGTTCTGCGAACACACCGAGGTCGTGGTGGCGGCTGGTCGGCCCACGTGCATGTTCTGCGGCCGCCCGAACGACCCGGACGGACACCCATGCCCGAGAATGAACTAGCCCTCGATCTCCTGCTGAGCGGCGATGTCGAGATCGAGGGCCGCATGCCCTGGAGCAGCAACGCAACGTTCCTGGTCAACATCCGCCGCGGCGAGCACACGGCTCAGGCCATCTACAAGCCGCTGCGCGGCGAGCGACCGCTGTGGGATTTCGAGCCCGGCCTGCACCGGCGCGAGGTGGCCGCGTACCTGCTCAGCGAGGCAATGGGGTTTGGCGTGGTACCGCCGACGGTGATTCGCGACGGACCACTCGGCGAGGGGTCCATGCAATGGTTCGTACAGGGCGACCATCAGGAGCACTACTTCACCATCTTCGAAAAGCGTGAGGACCTTCACGATCAATTGCGCCTCATGGCAGTACTCGACATCGTTGCGAACAACACCGACCGCAAGAGCGGCCACTGCCTGCTCGGCTACGACGAGCGCATCTGGGGCATCGACCACGGGCTGTGCTTCGCCGCCGAGTTCAAGCTGCGCACCGTGATCTGGGAGTTCGGTGGCGAGGCGTTGCCCGAGCATGCCATTGCCCCGTTGCTCCGGCTGGTCCAGGCGGTGCCGCTGGAGATTGCCACGCTGTTGGTCGACGACGAGGTCGCCGCCATCCAGGAGCGCGCCGACTGGTTGCTGCAGCAGGGCGAGTTCCCCATCGACGAGAGCGGCCGCCGTTACCCCTGGCCGTTGGTGTAGGCGTCGCGGTACAGCGATTCGCGGTCAGGGATTCAGCGAGCCGAAGACATCCACCACGAGGTGCAGCCTCGTTGATGCAAGCAGGCACACCGTGCCATCGGCCGCCACGGCAGTGACTACCAGATTCGGCAGGGTCTGGCCCGCCGCGAAGTTCACGTTCGACACCGTGGGCGGGGCGGAACTGCACGGGTACACGGTCACGAAGCCACTCGTGGCGGGCTGGTCGACGGTCACGTTGAGCACCACTGCAACGGGCGGCGCGCCCAGCCCTGCGCGTGAGCCGACCTGCAGGGTGAGCACACTGTTGACCGATCGGGTGCCGCCACCAGCGAACTGGCCGTCCACCGTTGCCAGTCCGGGGCGCGTGTCGAGCAACCTGGCCGGCTGGGCAAGCGGCGAGTACCTGCTGAGCGACAATTCACCGAACGCATCGATGATCACCTGAGTGCCGCCGCCTGCGGCGTACACACAGACGGTGCCCGTAGCGCTGAGCGCGGTGACCACCGCATTCGGAAGTGTGGAACCGCGCACGTAGTTCAGGTTCGATGTGGGCGGCGGCGGGCCGTCGCACGGCCACACGGTGAGCCACCCGCTGGCGGTCGCGCCATCCACGGTGACGTTGAGGACCGCCGTCCTCGCCGTGGGACTCATGCCACCACGACCGGCAACCTGCACGGTCAAGATGTCGCCCGCCTTCATCGCCCCGATACCCGACATCTGCGAATCGACGGTCGGGTACGGGCGAGTGTCCAGCAGTCGGGCTGGCGTGGCAACAGGGACGAACGCGTCAGCGGACAGCACGGCCGACACATCGACGATGAGATGCGTCGCCGACTGGTTGTAAATACAAATGGTTCCGGCGTCGCTGAGCCTGGTGATGACACTGTTGGAGATGACCTTGCCGGCGCTGACATTGAGGTTCGACGTGGCCGGCTTGGTGCCGCACGGGTACACCGTGATGTAGCCCTGCCCGATGCCGATGGCCGTCACGTTCAGCGCAATCGCCGATGCATCGGCAGGGACGGCACCACGTCCGGCGATCTGCACGACCAGCGTCGAGTTGGCGGGCCGCTCCCCTGCACCAGCGAACTGGGCGTCGATGGTCTTCATCCCGGAGCGGGTATCTACGTACCGACCCGGCAGCGGCGCAGACATCGGTGGGGCCGGAGGTGGCACCACGTCGGGGGTCAGCTGTGTATAGCCGGGATTCGGCTGCAGCAGCATCGCAGCGTCGATCGCGTGCCAGGTGTCGGCATCGTCGTTACCCAGGGCCCACAACGCCGTGCCGGCGATGCCCTTGGCCTTGGCCAGGGCAACCCGCTCGAAGACGCCATCGGGATCCATGTAGTAGGCCAGATGGCTGACATTGCAACGCACCGGGAACCCATCACTGTTGAGGCCACCGATCGAGTCGACGTACGTAAACGTGCGTTCCTTGGACACTGGATCCCAACTCGGGATCACACCTTTGCGTTTCGCAAGGGCGGGGAACTCAGAGGTCTTCGGGCTACGGGTCGTCAGGGACATCCCGACAGGGATGGTGACCGGACAACTGCCGTCGATGCCGGTCACCCAATCGGTGCCGTAGACCGGGATGCCCATCACGACCTTGCTCGCCGGGGCCACTAATTTGGCAGCATCGATCGCCCGGCGCACCCAGTCGATGGGCGCGATCGGCCCCGGGCTGGACGTGCTGTAGGCGTAGGTCATGATGCGGATGCGGTCCACGTTCGCCCCGAGCGTGGGGTAGTCGTACACCCAGTAGTTGCTCTCGCTGGTGCCAACCGGCGGCACGCTGACCGCCAGGGTCTTGCCCGCCGAGTGCAGTGCTGTTGCGAGCTGCACGATGAAGGTTGCCCACGCCGGTTTGGTGGTGGCCCATGTTGACGATCCATCGGAGAAGGCGAACTTCTCGTAGTCCAGATCGATGCCCGCGTATCCCCCATTGACCACGAAGCTGACGATGGCGTTCACATGGGCGTTGCGTGACACGGTGTAGCTCAGGATCGAAGCCATGGTGCGCGCTGGCGTGCCGTCGACGATGGTGGGCACCAACGGCTTGCCGGCTGCAAGAGCGGCACTCTTGTACGCGGCCACCTGCACCGACGTCGATGAGTTCACGATGGTGCCAGCCGATGTGGCGGTGAAGAAGAACGGCGACAGTTCGCCGAACTCGCCGGCATGTGCGTTGAAGTTGTTCAGCGCGTTCGTGGCCTGCCACCACGGCGCCCACGCCGATGCGTCGAACGGCGCCGCTGCCTCGGCGCGTCCGGGAGCGTTCAGTAGCGGAGCCTCCAAGGCGATCGCCGATACAACGAGGGCACCGACGCACGCCAACGCCAGCCGCCAACGGCGACGACGCGCACGCGAGGTTGGGGCGACAGCGAGCATCGTCAAAGCGTAGGCCACCCGCCCCCACCGTCACCCGCGCCCGCGCCCGGCAGCCCCACACCGTTCTGGCAGTAGTTCCGCGCCCGACAGGGCTCACATCTACTACCGGAACGACATTTGGGTTCCACGGACGGTGCGACGAGGCACCCACTGCGTGCATGACAACGAGCGCGCTCTTCGATCTCCTCCGCGACCAACACGGTGCCGTTTCCCACGCACAGTTGGAAGCGCTCGACGTCTCGGCCAAGCGGCGTCGACACAAGGTCGACACAGGTGAGTGGACACAGGCTGCACCGGGGGTGATCGTGGCGAACTCAACACCGCGGTCGTGGGAGCAGCAAGCGACCATCGCCCTGTTGTGCGGAGGCGGGCCGCTGGTGCTGTCGCACTCCGCTGCTGCGCGGGTCCACCGCTTCGATGGCTTCGATCGGAATGAGTCGGTGCATGTGCTTGCGTCTCGCCATCAGAGCCCCTGCACACCACCGTGGGTGACGGTGCACTTCTCACGCCGACTCGAGCCAGCGGATGTCACGGTCGTCGAAGGCCTGGGGGTGACGACGGTCGCAACGACGCTCGTGCACATCGCCGGCATCGATACCAGCCGAAACGCCAGCAATCGCCGGCACGCCGCAAGCAATCGGGCCGGGCAGGCGCTCGACGGCGTGCTACGCAGTGGCGTGTCGCCGCAATGGATACGCGAAACGGCAGAGCGCTGGAAAGGGCACGGGGTCAGCGGCCCGCCCGCGTTGCTGGCACTCCTCGACGACCGGGTAGGCAAACGACTGCCGCGTAGCTGGTTCCAACGGCTGGCCAACGAGGTGCTGCGCGGCTCGGGGATCCGCCTTCAGGACGAATACCCGGTGCACGACCCGACAACCGGTCGCCTGCTGGCAGAACTCGACCTGGCCCACCCCGAGTTGCGGGTGGGTGTCGAGTGTCAGAGTTGGCAATGGCACGGGTCGCCGAGTGCCCAGCGACGCGACACCACCCGACGGCGTCGGCTTCGTGCGCTCGGCTGGGAGATCGCCGATGTCTGGTGGAACGATCTGCACCGTCGCGCCGAGGTGGTGGCCGATCTCGTCACGCTGATCGAACGCCAGCGAAAAATGCGAACTGGCAGTTGATGCACTCCCCGCAGGGCGCAAATCAACTGCCAGATTCGGCAATCAGGAAGGCAGCGGGATCAGGCGCGGGCCTGCAACGCCTCGATCAGCTTGGGGAGCACCTTGTGCACATCGCCGACGATGCCGAGGTCGGCAATCCCGAAGATGGGGGCTTCTTTGTCCTTGTTGATCGCGATGATGTTCTTCGAGCCCTTCATGCCCACCATGTGCTGGGTGGCACCGGAGATACCGGCAGCGATGTAGACGCTGGGCTTGACGACCTTGCCGGTCTGACCCACCTGATAGCTGTAGGGGACCCAACCGGCATCGACGATGGCACGTGATGCGCCGGGCGCACCCTTGAGCAGCTTGGCGAGCTGTTCGACCATCTCGTACTTGGCCGCCTCGCCGAGGCCACGGCCACCGGACACGACGATGTTTGCCTCATCGAGCTTGGGACCGCTGGTCTCCTCGACGTGCACTGCGGTCACGGTTGCGCCACCGGCAACGCCGAGGTCGGGCACCGGGGCAGCAACCACGCCAGCAGCGCCGCCACCGGCGGACTCTGCGGCAAAGCTCTTCGGGCGGAACGCCGCCAGGTGCGGGCCCGAACCGGTGAAACCGGTGGTGACCAGCACGTTGCCGCCGAACACCGGGGTGGTGACGTTGACCGAAGCGCCGTCGACAGCGATGTCGACGTTGTTGGTGAGCACGGTGCGGTCGAGCTTGACCGACAGGCGGCTGAGGACATCGCGGCCCTCGTAGCTCTGCGGGAACATGATCAGCTCAGGAGCCGCTCCACCGTCGATTACGGCCTTCATGGCGGCCGAGACGGCCACGCCGGGCAACTTGCCGGCGAGGTCACCCGTGGCGTACACCGTGGTGGCGCCGTACTCGCCGAGCACGCCAGCAACCGCAGCGCCATCGCCACCGACGAAGGCCGACACCGTGCCGCCGAGGGTGCGTGCCTTGGTGAGCAGTTCGAGGGTGAACGTGGTTGGTGCGCCGTTTGCGACCTGCGCGAAGACCCAGATGTTGTTCAATGCCATGACGGACCTCAGATCACTTTCAGGTTTTCGAGGAAGGCGACGATCTTGGTGAAGCTCTCACCATCGTCTTCGATGATTTCGCCAGCGGCGCGGGCCTCGGCCTGGGTAACGGCGACAACGCCCTGTCCCGAGCCGGCCCAACCGACGGGGGATACGCCGAGATCGGCGGCCGTGACCTGTTCGACGGGCTTCGACTTGGCGGCCATGATGCCCTTGAAGCTTGGGTAGCGCGGCTCGACCACGCCAGCGGTGACGCTGATGACGGCAGGCAGCGGGCACGTGACCTCGTCGTAGCCCTCTTCGGTCTGCCGATGCGCCTCGAGCGTGCCACCGGTGATGGTGACCTTCTTGGCGAAGGTGACCGAGGCCATGCCGAGGACTTCGGCCAGCTGCTCGGGCACGGTGCCGGTGTAGCCATCGCTGGACTCGGTGGCCGCAATGATCAGGTCGGCGCCACCGATGCGCTGCACTGCGGCAGCGAGCACCTTGGCAGTGGTGAGTGCATCAGAGCCCAACAGAGCGGGGTCGCTGATGAGCACACCCTTGGATGCGCCCATCGCCAGTGCGGTCCGCATACCGGACACCTCACCGTTGGGGGCCATGGAAATGAGGCTGACCTCGCCGCCACCGGCTGCATCGACCAATTGGAGGGCCATCTCCACGCCGTAGCTGTCGGACTCATCAAGGATGAGCTTCCCGTCGCGCTTGAGGGTGTTGGTGGATGGATCCAGGGCCCCGGGGCTGGCCGGGTCGGGGATCTGTTTGACGCATACGATCACGTTCATAGAAAACCCATTGTTACCCATGAGTCAACTCCGTTCCTAACCAGCACCGCAAACTCATGGCCGATGTGACCAAGGTCCGAGTAACGCTGGCCCGGCCCCGCCGACACTCCCGCGAGCCGTCCGGCCACCGTATCGACCCGACAGATGGCTGGTACCCTCGTTGCCTTGCGCATCTTGCTCGTTGTCAACGCGTTTGCGTCGTCCGTGACCGCACGCAACACGGTGGTGGTACATCAGGTGCTCTCGCGCGGCAACGACGTCGAGATCGTCGAGACCAACCGCCGCGGCCACGCCACCCGGTTCTCGCAAGACGCCGCCCGACGCGGGGTGGACGTGGTCATCGGTTACGGCGGCGACGGCACGCTGAACGAGGTGGCCACGGGCGTCGCCGGCACGCAGACGGCGCTCGGCGTGCTCCCCGGCGGCAGCACCAATGTGTTCGCACGAACCCTCGGCATGCCGAATGATCCTGTGGTGGCCGTGCAGCAACTCGCCAACGGCATCAACGCCAGGCACATCGAACCGATCGGGTTGGGCAAGGTGAACGGCCGCTACTTCTGTTTCCACACCGGCGTCGGCTACGACGCAGCGGTGGTCAGAGAGGTCGAACGGCACGGGTCACTGAAGCGATGGGCGGGCCATCCCCTCTTCATCTATGCAGCGGTACTCACCTGGGCATCGAAGTACGACCGCAAGGACCCACACTTCGAGGTCACCTTCGCCAACGGCGACCGGGTGCCCGATGGCTATTTCACCGTGGTGCTCAACACCAACCCCTATACCTATCTCGGCAACCGGCCGCTCGACCTTTCACCGGCAGCCACGCTCGAGCGGGGGCTGGTCGCGATCACCTTCACGACGATGAACGTCGGCGCGATCCTGAAGTCGCTCGGTGGTGCACTGCGCGGGGGCGGCATGCAACCCACCGATGACCTCGATGTGCATACCGACCTGAGCACGCTCACGATCAGCCACCACCGCCCGTTCCCCTATCAGCTCGATGGCGACTACCTGGGCGAGACCACCACGCTCGAGTTCGAACACGTACCGAACGCAGTACGACTGGTTCGCCCGAACATCGGTTAGGAATGCCCGATCAGCGTCCCAGCACGGCAAGCGCAACATCGGGCACGTTGGTACAGATGCCGTCGATGCCCCACTCGACGAGCTCGCGCATACGGGAGGCATCGTCGCATGTCCATGTGTTGACCAGGATGCCGCCGGCATGGCACTGCTCGATGATCTCGCGCGTGAGCAGGTGCACCCACGGATGCAGTGCACAGTGGCCGCGGTCGTTGAGCAAGCCGACGACATCGGCGGGCACCTCGCCAGTGAGCCAGGCCGTGCGAATGTGTGGTGCCACCGCACGGCAGCGATCCATCGTCTCGATCCGGAACGACGACATCAACCAGCGCTCGGGCTCGCCACGGCGGTCAAGCAGCGCCATGGTCTGCTCGGCCACCCATTCGGTGGGGTCGAAGTCGGGCTCGTTCTCGTCATTTTTGATCTCGAGGTTCACCCACATGCCCGCACATGCATCAAGCGCAAGATCGAGGGTGGGCACGTGGGTGGGAAGGTCGGCCGCAGCGAGCTCGCCGATGACGCGTCCATCGCCGAGGCGCGGATCGTGGTGCACCACCAGTGCCCCGTCGGCGGTCCGACGAACATCGAGTTCGACGCCATCGGCGCCCATGCTGGCCGCGCGCCGGAACGCCTCGACGGTGTTCTCGCGTTCTGCCCGAGATGCTCCCCGATGGGCCAGTACCTGCACAACCATGTCGCTCCTCGAATCGTCGGCCATCGAATCGTCTCCAGTAGCCCATCTGTTTTCGTGATGGGCCACATCAATTGTTTGCCGAATGGACATATTCCTGAAACCCAACCCTTGTCAAGCCAGCACAGCCAACGTACCGTACGAGCGCTGATTGAAACACTCTCCGCGAGCGGGGCGTGAGTCCACCAGTAGCCCATTCCTCTGTCCGCCTAGGAGTTGCGACGTGTCGATTCTCGCGTCAAGTTTGACCCTCGCCCACGCCGATTATTCGTGGCGCGGGGCATCTATCTGCCGTGACACCGACCCCGATCTGTTCTTTCCCATCGGCACCACGGGGCATGCACTCGCCCAGATTGCACGGGCCAAGGAAGTCTGCGGCGAATGCCCGGTCAACGTGGAGTGCCTCGAGTTTGCGCTGGAGACCAACCAGGACTCCGGCATCTGGGGCGGCACCTCCGAAGAGGAGCGCCGCGTCATGCGCCGCGCCCAGGTGGCCCGCAACAAGTCGAACCTGTCAGCTGACACCGAACGACTCACCCAGGCGAGCTGACACCGCACCTCTCCCGCGGTCCGGCTGACCCGGACCAGCTTGTTCAGTCATCCTCCAGCGGCACGCGCAGGTCCACCACGGTGCCACCGCCGCGAGCACCGTGCTCGATACCGGCGGCCACGAAATCTTCGGCGGCTGCAGGGCGCATGGTCAACGATCCGGCGAGTTCGGTGGTGACCAGGGTGCGCACGATCGACAGCCCGAGTCCGGTTGCCTTGCTGAGCTCGAACCTCGGATCGAGCCCACGGCCGTCGTCGAGCACGCGCACGCGCAGCTCCGCAGCATCGTTGGCGAGTTGCACCACCACGCTGCCACCGGCGCTGCCCTCGGGGAAGCCGTGATCCACGGCGTTCTGCAGCAACTCGGTCAGCACGACGCTCAAGGGGGTGGCAACAGTGGATGGCAGTCGTCCGCCATCGCCCTGCACGATGAACTTCACCGGGCGGTCCACCGACTGCAGGCCTTCCTCGGCCAGGCGCAGCAGGGGCCGCACGATCTCGATGAACGCAACGTCGTCACCCGGCTCACGCGACAATGTCTCGTGCACCAGCGCGATGGTGCGGATACGGCGAACCGACTCGGCGATGGCGCCCTTGGCCTCCTCCGACGTCAGGCGGCGAGCCTGCAGCCGCAGCAGCGACGAAATGGTCTGCAGGTTGTTCTTCACCCGATGGTGGATCTCGCGGATCGTGGCGTCTTTGGACAACAACAGGCGATCGCGCTTGCGCAGTTCGGTGACATCGCGCAACAGCAGCATGCCGCCGGTGACGATGCCGTTCTCGATGATGGGGATGCAGCGCGTCAGTAGCGTGACGTCGGCGTTCTGATCGAACTCCTCGATGACCGGCTCGCTGCGCTCGTAGGCCTGACGCACGGAGCTGTCGTTGAAGCCGAGTTCGGCCAGGCGCATGCCCACGGCATTGGCGCCGATGCCGACGCGATGGAGGGCCGACACGGCGTTGGGCGAGGCGTACCGCACGCGGGCCTCATCATCGAGCACCATCGCACCGTCGCCGACACGCGGCGCCGCCCCCGAGTCAGCGATGCGACCAGGAAACGGGAACCGACCCTGCGCGATCATCCTTGCAAAGCGATCGAAGATGCCCAGATAGGTGCGCTCGAGCTCGCCCGGCTGACGACCGCTGACACTGGAGCGCTCGCGGGTGAGCACTGCAATGACACGGTCCTCGAAACGCACGGGGATGGCGAGCATCTGTGCAGGCGCTGTCTGGCTATCGACAGCGATGTCCCCCTCCTGCACCTCGCCGCTGGCCATCGACGACGCGAGCAGCGGCAACTCGACCTCGCTGGCCCAGGCACCCACCCAGTCGCTGAGGTAGATGGTCTGCCCAGTGGACGGACGCACGTGTGCGGTGACGAGCCAACGACCCTCACCCGCCGGCACGTACAACAACAGGTCGGCAAAACAGAGATCGGCGAGCATGCCCCACTCGGACACGAGGTGCAGCAGATGTGCGGTTTCGTCGCGCGACAACGAGGTGTGCTGACGCGTGAGTTCGGGGAGGGTAGCCATGATGCTCCTGTTGGATGTCCTGCTGGCCGTGTTCTGGCTGTCTGCGACGTTTCTCCCTGAGTCTGCCGCATCTGGCTAGCCCCAGAGATGATCTCCCAGCTCGAGCAGGCCGCGCAGATCGTGAATGTCGTGTTCGAGCGAGGGTGCGGTCACGGTGAACGGAGCGAGACGCTCGAGCTCGCTGCGGCGCTCTGCCTCACGGGCGGCCACCATTGCAATGTCGTGGAAGCGGTCGGCCACCTCGGTGAGCACGCCTCGCACGACCACGGCATCAGCGGACAGCAGCCGGCCGAGGTCGTCGGCCAGCGCACCCGCCTGTGCGGCCTTGCGCAGCTTGCCAGCCGCCTTGGCCACTGCTGGTTCGCGCAGCACCGTGGGCATGGACCGGTTGATGACGATGCCGCCGAGGGGCAGCTGGCGATCACGCAATGCCGTGGCCAGAAACGCAGCTTCGTGTGCCGGTGCCGCCTCGAGTGTGGACACCACCAAGAAGCTGGTGCGCTGATCGGACAGCAGGCTCTCGACCTCGCGCGCACGCTCGATGAACCCCTGCTCCATCGTCTGGAACAGCACGAAGAACTCGGCGATGTCCTGCAAGAACCGCGAGCCGAGCACGCGGTCGGCCACCTGATAGAAGGGTTTCGACGCCGCTGTGAACAGGCGCGACCGATACGGCACGGTGAGCCAGCGCAGCAGCCGGCTGCCGAAGAACTCCATCATCCGCCCCGGAGCATCGAGGATGTCGAGCGCATTGCGCGACGGCGGCGTATCGATGATGACGAGGTCGTACAGGCCCGTCGCGTGGATCTCGTGCAGCCGCTCCATTGCGATGTAGTCGTGGCTCTGCACGAACCGGCCGGTGATGTTCTGGTAGAGCGGGTTGGCCAACACGGTGTCGCGGATCTCGGGATCGGGTGCGTGGCGGTGGATCAGTTCGTCCCACCCGGCTTTCGTGTCGAGCATCGCCGCCCACAGTTCGCCACGCGGCGTCACGCCAGCGGCGCTGAACGCCTCGGCAGGGATCTGTGTTTCGGCATTACCGAATGCCTGTAGCCCGAGCGCGTTGGCCAACCGCCGCGCAGGGTCGACGGTGAGTACCAGCACGCGACCGCCGACATGCACCACCGCCTCTGCCGCCAGCGACGCTGCGATGGTGGTCTTGCCGACGCCGCCGCTGCCACACACGATGACCATCTCCTTGGCAGCCAACAGGTCGGCGATGCCAACGACCGAGTGAGCGGCCACCGGGCGATCGGAGCCGGGCGTCCTGGCGCCGGCCATCAGATGAGTTCCTCGGCCAGGGCATCGGCCACCAGGCTGACAACGCGCCGACCAACGGCGCGGGTGAACAGCTCGGGGATGTAGATCATGTGCGTGTCGGATGCGAGCTCGCCGCGCAACCGTTCGAGATGCCCGGCACCCACGCGCCGGCGCGCCTCGTTCGTGCGCGCCGCTCCCATCACCGAGGTGACGCTGCGACCAGCGGCATCGGTGAGCAATCGCTGCGCGTCGGGGCTGAACATCTGGTCGAAGACCTGCGTCTCGCGTGTACCGAACAGGGCGGGCAGGACGCGGTTCACGATGATGCCGGCGAGATCCACCTCGGTGCGCTCACGCACGCGTTCGAGCAGTTCGATGGTCTCGTTGACCGGCATCTCCTCGGGCGTGGTGACCGTGACCAGCCCGGTGAGCGCCGGGTCTTCAAGGATGTCGAGCATCCACTTGGTCTGCTCGCGCACCAGACCGACCTGCACCAGTTCGCTGATGACCCGGGGCGCACCGATCTGGCCAACGATGTGGCCACTGGCCTCTGCATCGACAACCACCAGGTCGTAGTGACGCTCGCGCACCTCGTAACACAGCTTGCCGATGGCAAGGATCTCCTTCACGCCCGGCGCAGCATCGGCAACGAAGTCGAAGGTACGCGCCAACGGCCCGATGCGGCCAACGAAGGGGATGCGCACGAACAGCCGCAGGTACTCGCGCAAGGAGTCCTCGGTGTTCATCGCCATGCCGTAGAGGTTGGTGTCGACCTGCCTGGCGACGTATGGGAACGGCGAGCAGTCGAAGGCTGCGGCAAGCGCGCCCTTTGCATCCATCTCGCAGACCAGAGTGCGCTTGCCCTGCTGCGCGGCGAGTTGGGCGATGGCGGCCGCCACCGTTGTCTTACCGACGCCACCTTTCCCGGTGACGAAGAGCAGTTGGCGATTCAGCAGGTGCACGGTGCCTCGCTGCGGGATTGGCCGAGGCGGAGCCTCAGCCGCCGAAACCGATGCGCCGTTCGCTCTCGGTGGTCCCGATCTCGACATAGGCGATCTTTGCGGAAGCGACGCCGATGTCGCGACCCTTCTTATCGGTGATCCACAGCACGTCGACGGCACCCGAGAGTGCTGCTTCCACCTTGGCCTTCACTGCGGCGCGGTCGATGTCGTCGGCCAACTCGATGTTGATCTCACGGGGTGCTTGGGTGACGCCGATGCGTACGTCCACGATGGTCCTTTCGCTGCAGGTCAATGCACCGACCATCGTAGGGACGCCCGCCGATTGCGGCACCCTCTGGCGTAAAACATGGGATAAATGTCATTGACGCCAGAATCCAGAGCAGGGACGATTGGGCGGTGAGCCAACCGGCGGGTCTCGCCGCTACTCCACGCAGCAACCCCTCAGCTCACCCACCACAACGAACCGAAACGAAACGCCACACCATGCAGATCGCCATCCCGCTCTTCGCCCGCTTCACTGCGCTCGACGGCATCGGCCCGTACGAGGTGCTCCAGCGCATACCCGGCTTCGACGTGACCTTCATCGGCCACAACACCGGCGAGGTGCGCAGCGAGAACGGGTTCCTCGGCATCACCGTGGATGCCGAGTTCGAGGACATCCCACGCCCCGACATCGTGGTGTTCCCCGGTGGCGTGGGCACACGCGCCCTGATGCACGATGAACGGGTCCTGAACTGGGTGCGCACCGCTCACGAGACGTCGCTGTACACCACCAGCGTGTGCACCGGATCGCTGGTGCTCGGCGCAGCTGGCCTGCTGAACGGCCTGACCGCCACCACATACTGGTCGGTCCTACCCACGCTGGCCGATCTCGGCGCCGTTCCCACCAGCGAACGAGTGGTCGAGCACCTCGAACAGCGCATCATCACCGCAGCGGGCGTCTCGAGCGGCATCGACATGGCGCTGCGCCTGGTGGAGATCCTCGTGGACACCACGGCGGCAAAGGCCTGCCAGCTGATGATCGAATACGACCCCCAGCCACCGTTCGACGCCGGTGCGGTCCACAAGGTGGACAACGCGGTCATCGAGCGCGTCGTCGAATACGCAGCGGCGCGCCAATAGGCGGCGCAGCCGGATGTGATCTCAGCCGTTGATCTTGAGGCTGGCGCTGAAGACCTTCTTCGGCTTGAGCTCGGTGGCAATGCGACGGGCGATCTCGTGGAAGAGGGCGCCCGCTTCGCTGCCGGGATCGACGGCCGCGATGGGATGGCCATCGTCGCCGCCCTCACGTAGCGCTGGCACCAACGGCAGCTGACCGAGCAGCGGCACGCCGAGTTCGTCTGCCAGTTCCTGGCCGCCACCGCTGCCGAAGATCTCATAACGCGTGCCGTCGTCGCCGGCGAACCAGCTCATGTTCTCGATGACGCCCTTCACGGGCAGGTTCACCTTGGCAGCCATGGCGGCGGACAGGCGGGCAACCTTTTGTGCAGCCTGCTGTGGCGTGGTGACCACGTACACCTCGCCGCGGGGCAGGTACTGGCTGAGCGACAGGGCGATGTCGCCGGTGCCGGGCGGCATGTCGATGAGCAGGAAATCGGGCTCGTCCCAGAACACGTCGGTGAGGAACTGCTCGAGTGCCTTGTGCAGCATGGGGCCGCGCCAGATGACGGCCTGTCCCTCGGGCACGAAGTAGCCAATGGAAATGCAACGAACACCCCACGCCTCGGGCGGGATGAGCATCTGGTCGATGGCCACCGGGTCACGGTCGGTGCCGAGCATTCGCGGGATGCTGTAGCCGTAGATGTCGGCGTCGACCACACCCACGCTGTAGCCCTGCGCCGCCAACGCAACGGCCAGGTTGGTGGTGACGGTGCTCTTGCCGACGCCACCCTTGCCCGATGCAATCAGCAGCGGGCGGGTCTTCGAGCCGGTCTCGGAGAACGGGATCTTGCGGCCCTCGGCGTGGCCGTGCGCCTGGCCCTGGCCGGCGGTGCCAGCGGGGTTGCCGTGCAGCTTCATGCGCAGGTCTTCGCGCTCTTGATCGGTCATGACGGTGAAGTCCAACGCCACGCTGGTGACGCCGAGCGGCACAAGCGCACCGGTGACCCGGTTCTGGATCTCGTTGCGCAGCGGGCAGCCAGCAATGGTGAGGGCGATGAGCACGCCCACCGAGCCATCGGCACGGACATCGACATTGCGCACCATGCCCAGATCGACGATGGAACGGTGCAGCTCGGGATCCTCGACGGGCCGCAGCGCTTCGATGATCTGATCGGGGGTGGGCATGTGCGCTCCAGGCGGCGTGGTTGGGTGCGGAGGTGGGTGCGGTAATTACCACTATCCAGATAGGTAGAATACCGCCATGACTTCCACGGCACCCACCTCCGGGCTCACACCGGGTGCATTCAGCGCGCAAGTCACAGCGATCACCTCTGCCTTCGGCGACCCAACCCGCCGCGGCATCTACCTGTTCACCCGCGAATCCGCCAACGGCGTGACCGCTGCACAGGTGGCCGAGCACTTCGGTCTGCACCCAAACGTGGCCCGGCATCACCTCGACAAGCTCGCCGCCGGCGGCTATGTGGAAGTGGCCGTGGAACGCACCGAGGGCGGCGGTGCCGGCCGGCCATCGAAGCACTACCGGGCCGCCGCCGATGCCGAGCCGCTCGAGTTCCCGGTGCGTAGCGACGATCTGGTGCTCACCCTGCTGGGTCGGGCGTTGTCCATGCTGCCGCGCGAACAGGCCGAGGCGATGGCCGAGGATGTCGGTATCGAATACGGGCGCACGATGGCCCTCGCGTTGCAGGGCGCCGCCGCCGACGGCGATGTGGTGCAGCGTTCGTTCCGCTCGGCGCTGCACACCGTTGCCGATGCGCTGACCGCGCACGGCTTCGCCGCACATGCCGATCAGCGCAACAACCAACTGCGCATCATCAACAACCATTGCCCGTTCGGCGATGTCGCCATCGACAACCCCGTGATCTGCGCGGTCGACCGCGGCATGGTCAGGGGCATGCTGAAGGCCCTCTACGGCGATACCGATCCCGCCATCGAGACCTCGCTGCCGCACGGCGACCGGTACTGCGTCACCTCGTTCTGATCGGGCGGGTACTGGTCAGGTCAGCTGTAGCCAGTGCGGTCCTCGAACCGGCGGCCCAACGCCCCGGTGGCTCCCAGGGCGTCAACGGCATCATCGCTGAAGCCGACCTCGCGTAGCACCTCGCGGCTGTGCTCGCCGGTGAGCGGCGCATGGCGACGCACCGAGGCCGGTGTGGCCGAGAACCGCACGGGCGATGGGATCTGGCGATAGCTGCCGCTGCGCGGGTGCTCGACGACGGGGAGTTCACCGACCAGCTCGCCGAGCCCGCGCACGATGCCCGCTGGGATATCGCGCTCGCTGCAGAACTGCATCCAGAACTCCGTCGAACGCGTCGACACGATCGGGGCGATGGTCGCATACAACTCGCCGGCCGAGCGCATCCGGCTGGCTGCTGTCTCGATACGCGGATCGTCAACCAGATCGTGACGGCCGCCCTCGCAGAACATGTCGTTGTAGTTGCTCGCCGAGTACGGCAGGACTGAGACCCACCCGTCGGTGGTCGCAAACGGCCTGCGCTCGGGGGCGGTGATACGCCGATAGCCGGCCGGGCCGAGCGGCGGCTCGGGAATGGCCGCGCAGCCGTGCTCGACCAGAGTGAACGACGTGAGCGCGTCGATCATCGGTACCTCCACGAACTGGCCCTCACCCGTGCGCTCACGGTGGAACAGGGCAGCGAGGATCGCATAGACCAACGTGAGCCCAGCCACCTTGTCGGCGACCAGTGTGGGCACCAGCGCCGGTGCGCCACCCTGCAGCACAAAGGTGTCGGCAATGCCGCAACTGGCCTGGATGACATCGTCGTACGCCGGGCGGTTTGCATCGGGGCCATCAGATGGCCAGCCGTGGGCCTGGCACATCACGAGGTCCGGTCGTACGGCCCGGACGGCGTCGTAGCCGAGCCCGAGGCGCGCCAGTGGGGCGGGGCGCAGGTTGGTGACCAACACGTCGCAGGTCGCGGCCAGGCGCAGGAACGCCTCGCGTGCGGCAGGCTGCTTCAAATCCAGGCACAGGTTGCGCTTGTTGCGCAACAGGTTCAGCGCCACGCCCGACATGCCCGGCTCGGGTCCGGGACCCATGATGCGATTGGTGTCACCGTGCGACTCCTCGACGCAGATCACGTCAGCACCGAGGTCACCGAGGATCTGCGTGGCCCACGGCCCCATCACCACCGACGACAGGTCGAGCACGCGGATGCCGACCAACGGCCCCCGAGCAACAGGGTCGGTAGTCACAGGTTCAGTCATGACCAGAGTCTGTCAGCTGGGCGCTCCGCTGATCCTGCCGCTCATCGCCGGTTTCGTTCCCACGATGCACCGCGCCACGCCGGGAACCCGGATCTTGCCGTCCTTCTCGAACGCGCTCACCGTTGCAATGGCGTGTGTCCGAATGCGCTCCCGCGCCTGTTTGTCGACCTGCTGAAGCGCCGCGGCTGCGAGCGAGACATGCTCGCTGATCATCTCCCAATACTCGTCGGACGATCGCGTGACGAGTTCGACGTGAACGTCCCACTCGGCGACGTCGCTCAGCCCGGCACCCTCGTACAGAGTGCTGACGTATCCCGGCGCAGCGCACCGAAACATGTTCGGCCTGTCCGGGTCGGGTGCCGGCACCACCAACTCGGTCGCGATTGCCTGCATGGCGATCGTTGTCCACGGATTCTCCGCAGGCTTGACCCATACCGACGAACAGAGACGTCCGCCAGGCTTCAGCACGCGCACGAACTCGGCCGTCGCCTTGATCATGTCGGGGAAGAACATGTACCCGAAACGAACGGAGACGCTGTCGAATGCAGCGTCGTTGAATGGCAGGTCGTCCGCGCTGCACACCGTCGTCTCGGCGTTGACAATCCCTTGGGCGCTGGCGCGTCGGGCGGCCACCTCCAGCATGTCTGCGACGAGGTCTGTCAAGACGACGCGACCCCTCGGCATGAGTCGGGCGATACTCAAACCGGGCTCACCCGTGCCAGCGGCGATGTCAAGGTGCTGATGACCGTCAGCAAGATCGAGACGATCGATGATCGCTGCGCTGACCGGACGCAGCTGATCCATGATGACCGAGTCCCATTTCTCCCAGCTCACCGAGAGGCCGGCCCACGCCGTTCGCTGCGCGTCTCGGATCTCATCGGCGTCCGACATCGGATCTCCCACTCTCGGTGCATCCAAGCCATCGAGGCTCCCCTCGACGTAGGGACAGCATGCCCGTCAAGCAGACACCTGTCCAGTGCCTCAGTCGCCCCAGTGGCGCTGTTCCTTGAAGGGGTCGCCGTACATGTTGTAGCCGTTCTTCTCCCAGAAGCCGGGGGTGTCACGGTCGCGCAACTCAAGGCCACGCACCCACTTCGCGCTCTTCCAGAAATACAGGTGCGGCACCACGATGCGCACCGGGCCGCCATGGATGGGTTCGATGTCCTCGCCCTCGAACGCGTACGCCACCATGGCATCGTCGGTGGTGATGTCGACGAGGGGGATGTTGGTGGTGTAGCCGAATTCGGCGTGTTCCATCACGTGCGTGGCCCCGGCCTGAACGCCGGCGCGCTCAAACAGGTCGCGCACCCGCACGCCGGTCCAGGTGGTGTCGAACTTCGACCACTTGGTGACGCAGTGGATGTCGAACGTGGGGGTGATCGAGGGCAACGCGCGTAGGTCGTCGAGGGTGAGGGTGAACGGCTCGTCGACCATGCCGAACACGGTGAGGGTCCACTCGCCCGGTTCGTAGGTGGGCACATCGCCCACGTGCAGCACCGGGAACCGATCAGTGAGGTACTGCCCCGGCGGCAGACGATCGGGATCGATCCCCTTGTCGCTCAGTTCGTTGCGATTCCGTTCGAAGAAGCCCATCCGACCATTGTGCCAGCGGCCGGCCGCTCGACCTGCTCACTGTGGAGGGTCAGCACTAGATTCACGGTATGACCGAACTCGATCCGCCCGCTTCCAATGCGGGCGATCTGCCTCGGCGGGGACCGACTCCGCCACCGCCACCACCACCACCACTTTCGCTGAACATCGCCCAATCGGGCGGCCTGCAGAACATCGGCGGCATCGCCCGCGCAATCGGCACCCTGATGATGGTCATCATCCCGCTCGATCTCGTGACCCTGCTGGTCAGCTTCGGCCTGCGCAGCAAGGCCCGCGACCTCCTGGCCGGCAGCATCACCGAGAACGAGTTCAAGCGCTCGTTCGGGTTGAACGTGATTGCCAGCAGCCTGACGAGCCTGGCGATGATCGCTGCGTTCGTGCTCACGATCATCTGGATGTACCGCATGGCACGCAACAACAGGGCCCTCGGGCGCATCGGCACCTGGACGCCGGGTTGGGCGATCGGCGGCTGGTTCCTGCCGGCGTGCGTGCTGTACGTCATTCCCTACCTGATGCTGCGCGAACTCTGGAAGCAGTCAGAACCCACCTCGTCGCCGGAGTGGAAGAAGAACCCCGTGGCACCCCTGCTCACCGTGTGGTGGGTGCTCTACGGACTCCTGCCCCTGCTGTTCATCACCGTCACGTTCAGCGGTGCAAACATCCGCAGTCAGACCACGGTCGCCGCGGCGAAGAACTTCAACGACAACTTCACCATCACCATGGTGTCCACCTGCGTACAGATTGCCGCAGCGGTTGCCTATCTCATGCTGGTGCGCCAACTGACCGCCCGCCACCGCGCCGTCACCCGAGAAGCCTGATGTTGTTTCTCGTGCGTCACGCAAAGGCCGGCTCACGCGGCGACGCGCCCGACGACACGCTGCGGACGCTCAGCAAGGCGGGTTGGGAGCAGGCGCATGCGCTGGTGGATCCACTGATTGCGGCCGGGGCAAATGCTCCCCTGTTGGCCAGCCCATACGTGCGCTGCCGCCAGACGCTGGAACCGCTGGCTGCACGGCTCGATCTACAGATCGCGCTCGACGAACGACTGGCCGAGGAACAACCGCTGCTACCGCTGCTGGAGTTGATCCGCTCTGCCCCCGCCGGGGCGGTGCTGTGCAGCCACGGCGACATGATCCCCGATGTGATGGCGGCTGTTCAGCGGCGCGGTTGCGAATTCATCGGCGAGCCGAACTGGAAGAAGGCATCGGTCTGGGTGCTCGAACGCGATGCCTCGGGCAACGTGATCACCGCACGCTGCTGGCCGCCGCCCCGATAGCCAGCTGCCGGGTCTTGAGCTGCCGGGTCTTGAGCTGTAAGGGTGATCAGTTGTTGGTGGTGCAGTCCCAACTGGAGCCGCTGCGCACGCAGTGTCCGTTGGTCACGAAGTACACCCAAATGGCCACCGCAACGGCCAGCATCACGAGTCCGACAACGATGCCGGCGATGGCCATGCCCATACCCTTGTCAGAACCGAGCTTGTTCATCTGCCCACGGCTGACGAAGCCGAAGATCACAGCGAGCAGGGCCGGGATCGGGAGCAGCCAAAAGCACGGGATGATGTTGACCAGAGCAAGCACGAGGCTGGCGATGGCCAGGCCGTTGTTGCCCGTCGGCGGCGCCATGGGGGCCGAACCATAGGACTGGTAGCCGGGGAGTCCAGCACCAGAAGACAGCGGCGGCGGTGGTGGTGGTGGCCGCGGCGGCGGTGGCGGTGGGGGTGTCGTGCTCATGGCCGCGACGTTAGCCCGTCGTGGTCGTGGCCGGATCGGATGTCGCGGGCGTGCTGGTGTCGGTGAGGCTCCCGGCGAACGACTCGATCATGCCGCGCATTTCAGATGGCGGGTTGTTGGCAAGGCATTCAGCGGCGCGCACCTTGGCTGTTGCGGTGTCGTGCTCGAAACGCGCTGCGATCACTGCGAGGAAGCAGCGCGGATCGGCGAACGTGGGATCCACCTCGATCGCCCGCTCGAGGTCCTTCTTGGCGATGGCCAGCGTTGCCGCGGCGTCGGTGGCGCTCTGATTCTGGGTGGAGATGGCCAGCAACCAACCGGTGTAGGTGCGCGCCTCGGCGTTGTCGGGGTCGATGCTGAGCACTGCCAGATACCGCTGCGATGCCCCGGCTGGATCGGCACCCAACAACGAGCGCGCCTCGCTGAGCAGCACTGCCACCTGATCGGGCGACGTGCCACCGGTGATGGTGTCGCCGGGCAGGCGCTGGCCTGACGACCGCGCCACCAGCCAACCCGTACCGAGCGCGATCAGCACCACCGCGGCCGCGGCACCGATGAGCCGCGGCCAACTGCGCCGTGCTCGAGGCGGCAACACTGCCTGGCCGTGCTCGATACTGCGCAGCACCCCGGCGGCGCGTGCCGTGTAGCCATCGCGCAGCACCTGATAATCGGTGGCCTCGACATCGCCGGCCTCACGCTCGAGCTCGAGGTCGGCCAACGAGCGCAGCAGAAAGCGACGTTCGTCTTCGAGCTCGGCAAGACGATCAGGATCCATCGGCCTGTTCCAGTTCGCCCTCGAGCGCCAGCGCAGCGGCCACCATCGCCCGGTCGTCATCGGTGGGCACGGTATCGCTGGCCAGCTTCCACCGGCGGAAGGCAACGGTCAGACCGGCGATGGACACCACCAACGCGAAGGCGGGCAACGCCCACACGAGGGCGTCGAACCCCGAGGCGTTGGGGACCAACAGCGTCTTCGTGCCGAACTGGGTCTGGATGTACTGGATGATCTGACCATCTGTCGAGGTGCCCTCCTCGACGAAGCGCTTGATCTGCTGCTTGATGCCCCGCGCCGCCGACGCCTGCGACTCGTACACGCTCTCGCCGTCGCAGGTGGGGCACGCCAGGCGCTGGGCGATGCTGTCGATACGGTCGCCATCGGTCATCGGGCCCGACGAGCGCGTCGCCCCGATGGCCAATGCCACCACGACCACCGCAACGAGCAGCAGCCAACCCGGCCAGCGCTTCAACGATGCGTTGAGAGCTCGCGTGGTGGGTCGGCTCATGAGCCCGCCTTGGCCTGGGTGATCAACCGCGTCAGCTGATCGTCGGTGGTGCCGCTGATCAGTCGGTAGACCACGACACCGTAGGGATCGATGACCCATGTCTCGGGCACCTTGGCCACGCCGAAGGCCACCGAGATGCTGGCGTCGTCGTCGGTGAGGACCGGCCACGAACCGCCGTTGTCGGCGAAGAACTTCTCCACCGCGCCGCGGTTGTCGTCCCACACCACGGTGTAGAACTCGGCGCCGTCGCCGAGCTGCGACTGCTCCTGCGCGAACTTCGCCAGCTCGCCGTGCTCTTGCACGCACGGCACGCACGTGGAGTTGAAGAAGTTCAGCACCACCCAACTGCCCTTGCGGCGCTGCAGATCGAACGGTTGACCGTCGAGCGTGGTGGTCTTCACCACGGGCGCAGGGCGGCCGAGCAACGGCGAATCGGCCGTATCGGACTCGCTGGTGTTGGCACCGATGAGAATCCAGAACAACCCGGCGATGACCACGGCAATGGCTGCGACGACAAACGGTGCGACGCGACGCGGCGACGGCGCGGCGCCATCGGCGAGAACCTCTGGCTCGGGCGCGGGATCAGACACGGAATCAGGCATCGACGGTTTCCCTGGTCGTGTCGTTGTCGGGACCGTCGGGATTGTCGGGATCCGGATCGTCATCGAGCGGCACCGGGGCCGAGGTGGGTTGCGTGGGGAGGCGCCGGCGCCGGCCGGGGAACGCCGACAGCAGGGTGCCGAACACCATCAGCGCCCCGCCGATCCACAACCAGATGATGAGCGGCTTGATGAACACCTTCACCGGCGCGCTGGTGGCACCGGCCTTCGCCCCCGATTCGAGCGTGAGATAGATGTCGTTGAGTACACCGCTGCGCACCGAGGGCGTGGGGATGTTGGTGCCGAAGTTGGTGAACTTGGTGATGGCCGGGGCGTACGCCTTGCCGCCGTCGATGCGAATCGGTGCCTTGATGCCGTTGCTGCGCGCCGTGGTGAACGACTGCACCTCGACCAGCTCGAAGGTGTGCCCGCCATAGGTGGCCGGCTTGCCGATCTCGAGGATGAGGCGCGACGAATGCGTGTAGCTGGTGGAGGCCACCAACGCCACCGCAACCACGATGACCCCGATGTGCACGATCATGCCGCCGTTGGCCCGGCCCACCAGGCCCCGCCAACCCTGCCGACGGGTGGCGAGCACCAGCTGGCGCAGTGCCGCCCCAGCGGCAAACCCGCCGAGCCCGAAGGCGAGCAGTGGTGCAAGGCCGTGGGCACCGAACACGAGCGGCACGATGATGGCCAGCGCCCCGCCCCAGGCCGGCCAGAACAACCGGTCGCGCAGCAGCTCTGCGCTGGCTTTGCGCCACGGCAGCACCGGGGCGACCGCCATCAGGAACAGCAGCGTGATGCCGAACGGGATGGACAGGCGTTCGAAGTAGGGGGCGCCGACTTTGATGGTGCGGTTCTGCAGCGCCTCGACGATGAGCGGGAACACGGTGCCCAGCAACACGACGAACGCGAACACGGTGAACAACACGTTGTTGGCCAAGAAGGCACCCTCGCGAGACAGCGGCGAGTCGATGGCGCCGGGCGAGCGCAGGCGGTCGCCGCGCCAGGCAATGAGCCCGAGGGACACCACCATGATCAGCCCGAAGAACCCGAGCAGGTACGGCCCGATGGATCCGTTGCTGAATGCGTGCACGCTCTTGATGACACCCGAACGGGTGAGGAACGTGCCGAGGATGGTGAGCGCAAACGTGGACACCAGCAGCGTGAGGTTCCAGACGCGCAGCATGCCACGACGTTCCTGGACGAGCACCGAGTGGATGTACGCGGTGCCGGTGAGCCAGGGCAGCAGGCTGGCGTTCTCGACCGGATCCCAACCCCACACGCCACTCCAGCCGAGCACCTCGTAGCTCCACCATCCACCGAGGATGATGCCGACGGTGAGAAAGCCCCAAGCGAACAAGGCAAAGCGGCGGGTCTCGCTGAGCCAGCGCTCGCCGACGCGACCGGTGATGAGTGCGGCGATGGCGAACGCAAACGGCACGGTCATGCCGACATAGCCGAGATAGAGAATGGGCGGGTGGAACAGCACCAGGATGTGGTTCTGCAGCAACGGGTTGGGACCCGGGCCACTGGTCACACCCAGGGCGCCGGCGGTGAATGCGTCGGCCGGGCCGAGCGTGAGCACGAAGAAGAACATGCACACCACGAACATGACCACCAGCGCCCACGCCACCAGCGGATCACTGAGCCGCCTGCGGAACCGGTGGGCGATGACGGCGGTGTACCCAACGAGGACGACGAGCCACAGCAGGATGCTGCCCTCGAGGGCGCTCCAAATGGCGGTGACGTTGAACAGGAACGGCGTATCGGCCGAGCCGACCTGCTGCACGTACTTGAGCGACCAGTCGCGCTGGATGAGCGCTCGTTCCATCACCAAGAACGCGCCGACCCCCGCAGCGGCCACACCCCACGCATAGCGCCGGGTACTGCGCAGCAGCCGCTCGTCGTTGGTGCGAATGCCGTACACGGTTGCCAGCGCCCCGAACGTGGCACACACCAAACCGATCAACAGCACCGACCGGCCGAGGGTGCCGTTGATGCCCGCCGCTAGTTGGACTGCGTACACGTTTTCGCCTCCACCGTCGCCTTGGCGATGCGGTCCTTGTTCTTGGCGTCGTATTCGTTGCTGTGCTTCACCTCGACGTCATCACCTTCGAACACCCCGGCCTTCATCACGCCGCGCACCACCACGGGGATGCATTCCTGGAACAACCCGCCGGGTTCGCCCGAGTCGTACACCACCGGGATGGTGACCTTGTTGAAGGTGATATCGAATGTGGTGATGCCCTTGTCGGTCTTGATGGAGCCCTTGTCGACCACGCCCTGGATACGCAGTTGGCGGCCGGACTCGCAGCCGTCCTTGTGCCCGACCTCGTCGACGTTGCAGTAGTAGTCGAGGGCGTTGGTGAGACCCTTGAACACCACGAAGAGACCTGCGCCGAGCACCACCACGAGCAGTACTGCCGACATGATCTTGCGCCGATTGCGCTGCTTGGGCGCAGCCGCTGGAGCGGCCGGGCGGGGCGTCAGATCCACGGCTTGTCCTCAGCGGGGAGTTGAGCGGCCAGACGCCGACCGCGGCGCACGATGAACGCCGCCATGGTGGCGACAGAACCGAACGTGATCAGGTAGGTGGCGAGGATGAAACCGAGGTCTTCCATTACGCGTCTCCTTCGCTGCGGCGCTGCTGCAACGCATAATCGAGGCCCTTGTCGTCGAGCGCATCCTGCATCGCGAGCACGCGCTGGCGGTGCATCAGCAACCACACGTACAGCAGCGAGAACGCCACCAGGGCAACGAACAACGAAAACAACATCAGCCCGTGCAGCGTGACATGCGTGCGATCGGCGACGCTGGAGTCCTGGTGCAGGCCACGCCACAGCTTCACGCTGAAGTGCACCAGCGGGATCTCGAGCACGGCCAGCAGGGCCACCACAGCCGAACGCCGCGCCCGTTGCTGATGACTGCCACCGAGGCCGCGCACGGCGAGGTAGCCGATGTAGGTGATGAACATGAACGCCGTGCTGGTGACCCGGGCGTCCCAGACCCAGAACTTGCCCCAGGACAGCCGACCCCACAGCGACCCTGCCAACAGGGTGAGCGCCATGAACAACACGCCGATCTCGGCGCTGGCGCCGGCAAAGCGATCCCACGTGAGCGAGGTGGTGCGCTTCCACAGGTAGGCCGCCGAGGACAGCGCCGTGACGGCAAAGGCCACATATGCAACCCACACCGTGCCGACATGGATGTACAGGATGCGCACGCTGTCGCTCTGGCGGACATCGGCGGGCGAGATGAACAGGCCGAACACGGCGAGGGCGCCCATGCCGATGATGGTGGCAAGACCGATGGCGCGCGTGAACGCCGTGCCGGTTGACGCGCCACCGGCGGGTGCGGCGCTGGCCGGGGTTGAGGTTTCAGGAGTCGGGCTCTTCGGGGTTGGCATCTGTCATTCCTCGATCAGGGGCCCGAACGCCAAGGTGCCGCCGACGCCGAACAACGCAACGAAGACAGCCAACAAGCCGACCCAGGGCCAACCATCTGCCACCGTCGCGCCACCGGTGCCGAGCGCAGCTTCCGTTGCGCGGGTGGCACCAATCAGCACGGGCGCCACCACCGGGAGTAACAGGAGCGGGAGCAGCGTCTCTCGTCCACGGACCCCGGCAGCAAGGCCTCCGTAGAGCGTACCGACCAGGGCGAGGCCGCAGGTCGCGGCAACGAAGGTAGTGACCAAGAGCACGACGCCGCTGAGGCGCAGTTGCGCCCGGTACAACACCACGGCGCTGAGCAGCAGCACCACCTCGAGCACGGCCAACTGCACGGCCAACGCGATGGCCTTACCGAGGTAGATGCCGGCGGGGTCCACCCCCGCCGCACGCAGGGCATCGGTGGCACCGTCGGCCGACTCGATGGCGAACGAGCGTTGCACCAGCGTGAGCAGACTGAACAACGTGGCCAGCCACACCAGGCCCGGGGCAACGCGGCTGACCACGGCATCGCTGTTGAGGGCGAACGCGAACATGACCATCACGATGGCCGCAAACGGCAGCACCTGATTGGTGACGACCCGACTGCGTAGTTCGATGCGCAGGTCCTTGGCCGCGAGAAGTCGGGCGACGCGCAGCATCAGCGAACTCCCTCGGGGCCGGCATGACCGGTGATCTCGCGGATCTGGCCGCCCGCGACCTCGATCACCCGGCTGGCCAGGGCACCGGCCCGTTCGAGCTCGTGGCTGGCCACGATGATGGTGGCCCCGGCCGAGGTGGCATCGCGCAGGGTCGCGTCGAGTTCGTCACGCCCACTGGCGTCGAGCCCGGCGTGGGGTTCGTCGAGCAGCCACAGTTCGGCACGCCGTGCCACCAGGCACGCCAGCGCCGTACGCCGTTTCTGCCCGGCCGACAATCGGCTGACAGCCACATTGGCCAGCCGCTCGGACAACCCCATGCGCACCAGCGAGGCGGTGACCTCGGATGCGCTCGCACCGACCGTGGAACCCCAGAACGCCACGTTCTCGGCAACGGTGAGATCGGCATACAGGCCGTTGGCATGCCCCAACAGGCCGACCCTGGAGCGCACAGCGGCGCGGTTCGTGCGCAGGTCGCAACCCAGCACGGTGGCCTCACCCCGGGCCAGCGGCAACAAACCAGCGCACAGACGCAGCAGCGACGTCTTACCGGCCCCGTTCGGACCCTGCAGCAGCAGGATCTCGCCGCGGTTCACGGTCAGGTTCGCGCCGGCCAGCACCGGGAACTGCCCGAGCACGGCAACAGCGTTGGAAAGGCGCACGACGGGTTCCATGGGCACCGCCACGCTAGCCAGTCAGAGACCGGGCCACCCATCGGCGCGCTCATTGTTTCGGCCACACGAACGCTAACGTCGGTTCTCGTGACCGATGCCGAGGAGCCCCGCCCAGATCCCACCGCCGGTGCGGGTCGACCCTCGCCCGCCAGCGCGCTGGCACGGCTCGAGGCGCTCGGCGGATCCAAGAAGCTGAGCCGCTGGGACCGCCCCCCCGATCCTCACGACTGGCGCTGGGTGGTCGGCAACCTCGGTCGCACGTTGATCACCATCGGCATGCTCATGTTCGCCTTCGTCGGCTACCAGCTCTGGGGTACCGGTATTCAGGAGGCCCGTTCGCAGGATCAGCTGGCACAGGACTTCAACCAGGCCATCCACGATGCCGGGCTCGACACCACGACCACCGGCACGGGCACCACCCCCGGCACGGGCACGGTTTCAGGGACGGCCGTAGACACCACGCCCACCACGGTTGCGAATCCGGCCGAGCAGGTGTTCCCAACCGGTATCGCCCCGGGCGATGCCATCGCCACCATTGCCATCCCCGCCATTGGCGTCAACAAATACGTGGTAGCAGGCGTCAGCGTGAAAGACCTCCGCAAGGGCGTCGGGCACTTCCCCAACACGCCGTTCCCGGGGCAGTTGGGCAACGCTGCCATTGCCGGTCACCGCACCACCTATGGCCAGCCGTTCTACCGCCTCGACAAGCTGCACAAGGGCGACGAGATCAAGATCTCCACGATCCTCGGCGGATCGTACGTGTACATGGTCACGAGCATCGAGGAGGTCGGCAAGAACGACTACCACGTCATCAGCGACTCCAACCCGAAGAAGGCCACGCTCACCCTGGTCACCTGCACGCCCATCGGAACGGCGAGCCGGCGGCTGGTCGTGCACGCCGCGCTCGATACCGCACGTTCATCGCAGGTCGGCAAGCCGACGCTGTACTACGGCCAGGAGCCCAGCACGGTCGTCACCACGGCACCACCTGGCGAGACGCCGGCGGGGGGCACCGCCGAGGGCGGCAGCGCCACCGCCGAAAGCGTGGTACCGGGCAGCAACCTGCCCGCCACGCTCACCACCACGCCGGGCGGCTCCACCTCGGACGGCTCGAACCCCGATCAGGCCGCCGGGTTCAACACCCCCACCGATGCCTTCAACCAGGGCTGGTTCGCCGATGGCCGGGCGTGGCCCCATGTCATTGGTTGGGGCCTGTTGCTCATGGCGGTGTGCCTCGGCGCCTATCAACTCGCCAAGCGGCAGCGTCGACTGTGGCTCGGCTTCCTGGTCGGCATGGTGCCGTTCGTTGTGGTGTTGTACTTCTTCTTCGAGAACGTGAACCGGATGCTGCCTGCGGCGATCTGAGCCGCCGGATCCGTCAGCGGGCCTCAGCGACCCTGGAAGTTCGGCGGCCGCTTCTCCAAAAACGCGACCCGGCCCTCCTCGGCGTCAAGGCTCGCCCACGCCGCTGCTCGGGCCTGCTCGAACAACTCGTCGTGCTGCGGCGACGGCGCTGACCGCTCGAGCGCCAGCTTGTGGCTCGAGATGGTCAGCGGTGCGAGGCCGACCAGTTCGCCGGCCCAGGCCATCGCCGCATCAAGGCCGCCGACACGATGGATGGCCCCGCTGGCCACGAGTTGCTCGGTGCGATAGGTCTGGGCGGCGAGCAGCATTGCCCGGGCGATCGACCAACCCATCTCGCGGGCCAGGCGTTCGACTGTCCAGTGATCCACCACCAGGCCGAGCTTGGCTGCCGGGATACCGAACACGCTGCGCTCGGTGGCCACGCGCAGGTCGCAGGCGATCACCAACTGCGTGCCGGCCCCGAGCGCAGGGCCATCGATGGCTGCAATCGTGGGGATCGCCAGCTCGGTGAACCCGCGCAGCGCAGCGACGAGCGCATCGACGAACTCCCCGCTCTCCACGCCGGTCAGATCAGCGCCTGCGCAAAAGGCGGGCGGTGCACCGGTCAGCACCAGGCATCGGGCGTGTGCCGCGACGGCGTCGAGCTGGGCCTGGCGCAGGGCGAGCAACGTCGCGTGGTCGACAGCATTGCGCCGATCGGGTCGGTCGATGGTGACCAACGCGACGGCGTCGTGAACTCTGAGATGCACGGTCATTGGGTGCTCGGCTCTACCATGCGTGGAGACTGTATGACTTCGCACGACAAACCACCTGCTCGGCCCGGGCCGGCATCGCTCGAACCGGCCAGCGAGCAGGCCCTCGACCCCGTACGCGCCCGCCGCGCCCTGGTGGCGAAATGGAATCGGATCGCCACCCGCGTGGGCTACCTGTTGTTCCTGGTGGCCATCGTGATGTTCTTCGTCGCACTGACCACAGGGTTTTCGCAGGGCAAGGTCACCATCATCACCACCACGATGATCATCGGTTCGGTGTTGCTGGCCCCGGCCATCGTGATCGGCTATGCCGTGAAAGCTGCCGAGAAAGACGACGTCTTGCGCGGCTTGTAGGCCGGGGCACCTGTCGAACGGCGGGCCCGAATCTGCGTGCGCTGCGATTACCATACGTCCACTGCTATGTCGATTCGTCTGTCCGCCCCTGCCCGCCGTGAACAACTACTCGACGTTGCCCTGCAGGTCTTTGCCCGCCAGGGGTACCACGGCGCATCCATGAACGACGTCGCTGATGCGGCCGGGGTCACCAAACCCGTGGTGTACCAGCACTTCGATTCCAAGCGCGAGCTGTATCTGGCCCTGCTCGACGAGGTCGGCAACCGCCTGCTCACCGCGATCACCAAGGCCACTGCCGGCGCCAGCGCCGGTAAGCACCAGACCGAGCTGGGCTTCCGGGCATACTTTCGCTGGGTCGCCGACGATCATGACGCCTTCCTGCTGCTGTTCGGCAGCGGTGCCCGTCGCGACGAGGAGTTCAACGACGCCGTCCGCAAGGTCACCGCAGCCGTGGCCGAGGCGATCAAGCCGCTCATCGCCGCCGATATCGATCCCGAGCACCAGCGCACCGTGGCCCACGGCCTGGTCGGGTTGTCCGAGGGGGTCAGTCGTCGCCTGGTCGACAACCACACCGACTTCGATCCCGATCTCCTCGCCCGTCAGGTCAGCGATCTGGCATGGGCCGGCCTGCGCGCCGTGGGCCGAGCCGGCCAACGCTGACCCCACCGTCGGGCGCATCGTGCTCAGGCGCGCAGCACCAGGCCGCGATAGCCCTCCACGAAACCAACGCGCTTGAGCGCCTCGGTCGGGGCACCGGCCGATGGCACCGCCATACCGTCGAGCTTGCGCACCTCAACGCTGCGCACCCGGGGGTCTTTCGCCAGGCCCGCCAACGCATCGGCCCAACGCGTGCTGGTCTGCGCGGCGGGGAACAAGACCAGATGGTGGCTACGGCGGTCGAACCACACCAGTGGCTCGCCCGAGGCAAGCACCACCACCGCCCCGGCGACGCGTGCCGGACGAGCGACGCTGAGCGGCCACGCGAGTGTGGCGCCGTAGGGCTGGGCGGGATCGGTGGCGGCGAGCACGATGGGATCGGGCGCATCCTCGGGGTGCAGGGCGTCGGGTCCTTCGCGCACGGCGCGTAAGCGGTCGACGGCACCGGGCAGGCTGAACTGTGCAGCGCCAAGCCCGCTGACGAAGTAGCCCCTGCGGGCCTGACCACGTTCTTCGAGCACCTTCAACACGCCGTACACAGCGCTGAACCCGCCGACCACACCCTCGCTGGCCACGGCCTCACGCGTGAGCACGCCGTGGCGTTCGAGGAGCTGCAGCGCCAGCGCATGCGCCGACGCAGTGGGCGCCGGCCGGGGCACGAGCAACGGAGCGACCAGGCTCCACCGCCCAGCACCAGCGGGGGGCCCGAGCCGGGTGAGCCGCCCCGGTCGCGGGCGCGACCGCAACTGCGCAGCTGCGGCGGAAGACGGCCGCCGAGCACCGCCACCGGAGATGACCGACCGCACCGGGGCCAGCGAATCGTTGGTCACCTCGCCGGCCCACACCAGATCCCACAGCGCCCCCAGCAGTTCAGTGTCGGTGGCGACCGGGCTGGCCGCTCGAAGCTGCCCCCAAAAGCTGGCACCTCGTTCGCGCAGCAGGGCGCGAATGCCCTCGTGCAGTTCGCCACCAGGCGTATCGGCGGGTTCAAGGCCAGCGGCGAGCAGCGGGAGTTGGTCGGCGAAATACAACCGAATGCGGCCGTCGCCCGAACCAATGGCCCCGGCGCCCACCCACACGACCTCGCCGCTGGTGCACAGTTCGTCGAGGTCGCTGGGGCGATACCCACGCACACGGGCCGGCAGGATCTCGGATTCGAGTGTGCTGGCGACCAGCGAGGCGCCCTGCAACAACCCGAGTGTCTCCACCAGGGCCTCCGGTCCGCGCCGGTCGCCGGGAATGCCGTGCCACACCGCAAGGAACCGGGCGAGCGCCTGAGGTTCGACGGGTTCGACCTCGCGCCGCAACGAAGCCAACGAACGCCGGCGCAACTGTCGCAGTACATCGACATCACACCATTCGCGGGCCACGCCATCGGGCCGGAACTCGCCGAGCACGATCCGCTCATCGGCCTCGAGCGCAGCCAGCGCCCCGGCCGCCCGTTCGAGCGAGAGGCCGAACCGACGGGCGGCATCGGACGAGACGAACGGACCGTGCGTACGCGCGTAGCGACGCAGCAGTTCCTCGAGCGGACGCGCGACGGGATCGGTGAAGGCCATGGGCAGGCCCATCGGCAGCGAACAACCCAGCGCATCGCGGTACCGGGCCGCGTCATCGGCGGCGATGTAGCAGTCGGTGTCGGCAACACGCACCACGATGGCGCGGCGTTCGGCCACCAGCGCGGCCGCCCATTCAGCCGCTGGGCCCTCACACCGCAGCTCGATTTCGCTCGCCGTGAGCTCGCCCACACGGCGGAGCGCATCGTGTAACTCGTCGGCCGAGCGCGCCCGGCGGCCATCGGCAAGGCACTGCAGCTCCAGTTCGAGGTCGGCGAGTACGCCGGCATCGAGCAGCTCGCGGAGTTCTTCGGCGCCGAGCAGATCGCGCAGCAGGTCGCGGTCCAACGCGAGCGCAGCGGCGCGACGCTCGGCCAGCGGAGCATCGCCCTCGTACATGTACGCAGCGATCCAGTTGAACAGCAGGCTCTGCGCGAACGGCGATGCCTTGGCCGTGTCGACGCTGACCACGCGCACGGCGCGACTGCGCAGTTGACCGAGCACCTCACGCAGCGCTGGTACATCGAACACGTCCTGCAGGCACTCGCGGCTGGTCTCGAGCAGGATGGGGAAGCTGGGGTACTTCGCAGCAACGGCCAGCAGGTCAGCGGCGCGCTGGCGCTGCTGCCATAGCGGCGTGCGTCGATCGGGGCGGCGGCGGGGCAACAGCAGGGCGCGGGCTGCGCATTCACGAAAGCGCGCCGAGAACAGCGAGGTCTGCGGAAGGGTGGCCATGAGCAGTTCGTCGATCTCCTCGGGATCGATCATCAGCTCGGCCAGGGGTATCTCGTCGGCAGACTCGGGCAGGCGGATCACGATGCCGTCGTCGCCCCACATGGTCTCGATGGCCATGTCGTAACGGTCGATGAGACGGCGTTCGATGGCCATCGCCCAGGGCGCATGGACCGGCGTGCCGAACGGGCTGAGGATGCACACGCGCCAGTCGCCGATTTCGTCGCGGAAGCGCTCGACCACCACGGTGCGGTCGTCGGGCACCACCCCGGTGGCATCGGCCTGCTCGCTGAGGTACATCATCACGTTGCTGGCTGCGAACTCGTCGAGTGCGAACTCGGTGCGCAGCCGCTCGAGCGCCTCGGCTGGCGGCGCAGCACGGATCTCGCGTTGGAATGCGCCGAGCGCACGGCCCAGCTCTAACGGGCGGCCCGGCCGATCGCCATGCCAGAACGGCATCTTGCCCGGCTGCCCCGGTGCCGGGGTGACGGTGACACGCTCGAACGTGATGTCCTCGATACGCCAGGTGGATGCGCCGAGCACGAAGGTCTCGCCGGGGCGCGACTCGTAGACCATTTCCTCGTCGAGCTCGCCGACGCGTGTGCCGTCGGGCAGGAAGACACCGAACAGACCGCGATCGGGGATGGTCCCCCCGCTGGTGACCGCAAGGCGCTTGGAGCCATCGCGGGCGCGCACGGTGTCGTTGATGCGATCCCACACGATGCGCGGGCGGAGCTCGTTGAACTCGTCGCTGGGGTAGCGACCGGCCAGGAGGTCGAGCGTGTTGTCCAGCAGCTCGTCGCTGATCTCGGCGAAGTTGGCGCAACGGCGCACCAGCGCCCGAACCGAGGCAACGCTGATGTCGAGCCCGGAAGCAGCCGTGTGCGCGACGATCTGCTGGGCCAGGACATCGAGCGGGTTGCGCAGATAGCGCGTGGCCTCGATCTGGCCGGTGACCATGCGCCGGGTGACCACGGCCGCTTCGAGCAGGTCGCCGCGGTGCTTGGGGAACAGCTTGCCGCGGCTGGGCTCGCCCACCGAGTGACCGGCGCGGCCGATGCGCTGCAGACCGCGGCTGACCGAACCCGGCGACTCGACCTGGATGACCAGATCGACCGCCCCCATGTCGATGCCCAACTCGAGGCTGCTGGTGGCAACGATGGCGCGGAGCACACCGCGCTTGAGCTGATCCTCGATGACCACGCGCTGTTCTCGCGCCAACGAGCCGTGGTGGGCCTTCACGAGGTCTTCGCGCAGTCGGCCGGTATCGGGGTCCACCCCGATACCGGCCTGTTCGGCAGCCTCGTTGAGCTTGGCCGCCAGGCGTTCTGCCTGACGGCGGGCGTTACAGAAGATGATGGTGCTGCGATGCGCCAGCACGAGCTCGAGGACGCGTGGATAGATGCTGGGCCAGATGCTGCTGCGCTGGGGGCTGAGTGCTGATGACGCCGGCCCGGATCGCAGCTCGGTGGGCGACACGATCTGGCCCATGGCTCCCATGTCCTCGACGGGCACCACGACCTCGACCTCGAGCGCCTTGCGGATGCCCGCATCGATGATGGACACGGGGCGTTGCCGGCCCGGCTCGCTGAAGCCACCGAGGAACCGCGCCACCTCCTCGAGCGGGCGCTGGGTGGCCGACAGCCCGATGCGCTGCGGGGGTTGCAGGGTGATCTCCTCGAGCCGTTCGAGCGAGAGCATGAGGTGCGCACCACGCTTGGTGGGCGCCAACGCATGGATCTCGTCGATGATGACCGTGTCGATGCCCGTGAGCGTGGCCGCAGCCGATGAGGTGAGCATGAGATACAGGCTCTCCGGGGTGGTGATGAGCAGATCGGGCGGACGGCGGATGAGCGCCTGACGGTCCTTGGGGCTGGTGTCGCCGGTGCGCATTGCGACAACGGGCTGCACGAATGGCTCGCCGAGCCGTTCGGCCGCCAACTGGATGCCCATCAGCGGGGCGCGCAGGTTCTTCTCGACATCGAACGCCAGCGCGCGTAACGGAGAGATGTACAACACCCGGGTACGGGCCGCTTTCTCGGGCAGCGGCGTGGTGACGAGGCGATCGATGCACGACAGGAACGCAGCGAGGGTCTTGCCGCTGCCCGTGGGCGCACAGATGAGCGTGTGCTGGCCGCCAGTGATCGCCGACCAGCCGTGCACCTGGGCCGGCGTGGGTTCGGGGAACGAGGTGGCGAACCAGGCGCGAACGGCTGGCGAGAACCGCTGCAGCGCGTCGTGATCAGCCATGCCGCAACCCTATCCAAGGGGTGTGTGGTCAATGTCTGGTACCCCGGCGCCGCTCAGCAGACGACTTTCTTCGAGGCAAGAAACCCCTGCTCACAGTGACAGTGTTCGGTCGGCACGCCCTCCCCGGCCCGGGCTGCGTTGTGTCTGGGCCAGCTTGGCGACAGACTCGCACCTTCCATGACAGCCCCCCGTTTGCACCGATGACTGCCGTTCGGCTTCGCCCGTGGCAACGGGCCGCGTTCGACAAATTCACTGCGCTGGGCGATGACGACACCAACTTCTTGGCGGTCGCAACACCCGGAGCCGGCAAGACCACGTTTGCGCTCACGTGCGCACGATGGGCCCTCGGTCAGGAGCGGCGGCGCCTTGTGGTGGTGGCCCCCACCAGCCACCTGAAGGTGCAGTGGAGCCTCGCTGCGCACCGGCTCGGCCTGCAGCTCGACCCCGAGTGGACGCCGGGCAGCGGTGTGGCCAAGGACGTGCACGGCATCGTCACCACGTTCCAGCAGGTGGCCACCGGCGACACCGCCAACATCCTGAAAGGCGTTGCCCACAACGCGTTCGTGATCCTGGACGAGCTGCACCATGCCGGCGACGAGAAGGCATGGGGCGACGCTGTCCGTCTGGCCTTCTCCGGCGCGTACCGCCGGCTGTGCCTGTCGGGTACGCCGTTCCGCAGCGACACCGCGTCGATCCCATTCGTGCGCTACGACGACGGACAGGCCTTTGCTGACTACGAGTACGGCTACGGCGATGCGCTGCGCGATGGCGGCGTGGTGCGCCCGGTCTACTTCCCGCGCGTTGACGGCAACATGGAGTGGAGCGCCCCCGACGGTGCCGTGCTCTCGGCCTCGTTCCAGGACGAACTCGATCGCGATGGGATGAGCCAGCGCCTGCGCGCTGCGCTCAGCCTGGAGGGCGAGTGGCTTCCCCACGTGTTGGAGCAGGCCCATGAGCGGTTGATGTACATCCGCGACACGCAGCCAACTGCAGGTGGCCTGGTGATGGCCATGGACCAAGAGCACGCACACGCGATCGCGCGCCTGATCCGCGTGCGCCTCGGTACACCAGCCGACGTCGTGGTCAGCGACGACCCCGGTGCGTCGAAGAAGATCTCCGAGTTCGCCACGTCCGATGCACCATGGCTGGTGTCGGTGCGCATGGTGTCCGAGGGCGTCGACATCCCGCGGCTGCGCATCGGCGTGTATGCCAGCACCGTCTCCACCGAACTGTTCTTCCGTCAGGCCGTCGGCCGCTTCGTGCGCTGGCAGACCGGCCAGGCATCACAGAAGGCCTTCGTGTACCTACCCGACGATCCCCGCCTGCGGTCGCACGCGTTCCAGATCATGGAGTCACGTCGGCACGTGCTGCGCCGCTTCGAGATCGGTGACGAGCTGATGGAGACCGGCGACCCCGAGAAGGATGCGCCGTTCGACGAGGTGCCCCAGGACTTCGCTCCCGAGCAGCTCTCGTTGTTCAGCGTGCTCTCGGCCGTGGCCACGGGCATGCAGATCCACGCCATGACACCATCGGGTATCGCCATCCCGTTCGAACTCGGCGTCGACGAACCGGAGCTGCCCGAGCCGATCTTCGAGGACGATCCCCTGCTGCACCTCGACCTGGCCGAGATCCCCACGGATGCCGGGTGGGGACCCGACTCGGGACGCAGCGTCTTTGAGATCAAGGACGAACTGCGCGAGCGCAACGCCGTGCTGGCCAAGCGCCTGGTGGACCTCACCGGCTGGAGCCACGGTCGCGTCAATGGCGAGATGAACCGCCTCTCCAACATCGCCGCCGTGTCCAGCGCCACCGCCGATCAGCTCGAACGCCGCCTGCGCAAGAGCGATGAATGGCTCACCCAATTGCGTAAACGCCGCGCCTAGCTGGACTCACCGCCGCGATGTTGTCGACGTCTCGCTCGATCTCGCAGATTGACGATCTCGGCCTCGATTCGTTCCGCCATGCGGTGCACATCGGGCGCGGTGCCGTCATCGCCTGTCACCCCGAACGTGATCCGTCCGTTGTAGGACATGATGGCCACACCGATGCGTACGCCCTCGGCGATCGGCACGAACGGGAGGTACTCCAACATCTCGCGACCGAGCGCATAGAGCGGGAACTGCGGTCCCGGCACGTTGGTGGTCACGGTGTTGATGAAGCGCTGGGGAACCCGGTGCAGCATGGCCACCACGGCGCGCGTACCGAGCGAGAGCATCACCGGTGGCAGGAACTCGCCCGCCGCCTCCACAGCTTCACCGGCGTCGGACTGGTGCGAGGCCTTCAGCTCGGTCATCTGTGCGCACATCCGGTGCAGCCGCTCCACCGGATCGGCAATGCCGACCGGCAGTTCGGCGACGATCAACGACACCTGATTGTTCGACGTGGCATCACCCGGGTGGCGCACCGACACCGGCACCAACGAGCGCAACACCACGGTCTCGTCGATGGCGTCGCCACGCTCGACCAACAGCGTGCGGAAGGCCCCGCTGATCGCTGCCAGCACTACGTCATTGACGGAGCCGCCGAACTCATTGCGGATCGTTCTGACGTCGGCGAGCGTGCATCGGGCCGCGGCCCATCGTCGGCGCGGCCCGATGGCGCCCTCTATCGACAGGGCCGGGGATGGCGCCGCAAGCCGCTCGCCCAGCGAACGCAGCCCGGTGACCACGTCGCCGAGTCGATCCCCTCTCCGCCGTGATCCAAGGCCGGCCGTCCGCAACGCCAACGCCCCACGCACGGGGGCGGCCGCGAGGCGCGCCAGGGCCCCGGCGGCGAGCGCCACCGACGATGGCGCTGGCACCGGCAACCATGGCTGGATCGGCGCAAGGGGTGCATCGGGATCGAGATCGAGCAGCACCGTCATCAATCCCGTTCCGGCGATGCCATCGACCATGCAGTGGTGCACCTTCGAGATCAACGCCCACCGGCCACGGGTGAGTCCCTGCACCAACCATGCGTCCCACAGGGGTCGACGCCGGTCGAGTTCGCTCGACATCAACTCGCCCATCAGGCGCTCGAGATCGCGCAAGCTCCCGGGCGGGGACAGGGTGACGTGGTGCACGTGGGAGCGCAGGGAGAAGTGCGGGTCGTCCACCCACACCGGATGCCCGAGTCCGCCCAGTACGAACTGCACCCGCTGGCGATAGCGGGTGAGGGCGGGCAGCTTGCTCTCGATCAGCCGGGTCATCTCGTCGATACTCGGGGCAGGCCCGGCAAAGATCGCGCAGGACGCGATGTGCATATGGTTGATGCCGTCCTCGGCATGCAGGAACAACGCATCGAGCGGGCCCATCGGGTCGGCTCGGGCCGATGGCGTCATCATCGGCCCGCTCCCCGGGAGCCACCCACGGCGCGACCGGGGCGAATGGTCGATGGCGGAGGGTGGGCCCCCCGAGGCGAGCGTATCCATGCCCGAATCATGCGCCCGGTGGCCTGGGCCCGGAAAGGGGCTTCGGTCCCACATCGGCGATTGGGGCCCCAATCCACGCGCCGAGCGACCTTTCGCTTGACGGCAGTATCTTCTGTCAATAATACTGACAAAAGATTTCTGGGGAGGGACGACGTGGATCTCGAAGTGGTGCGAGCAGACCTGCAGCGCGTGGGCGAACATCGAGCGACCCCCGTTGCGTTGGCCGACGGCCAGATTCGGGTGCGCGTCGATGCGTTTGCGTTGTCTGCGAACAACATCAGCTACGCCGTGTTCGGCGACATGATGAACTACTGGGACTTCTTCCCGGCCGGCACCGTGTCCGACGACAACGCCGTGTGGGGGCGAATCCCCGTCTGGGGCTTCGGACAGGTCGTGGAGTCGCTGTCACCCGATGTGATTGTGGGCGAACGGCTCTTCGGCTACTTCCCGATGGGTGACGAACTCGTAATCACCTGTGGCCGCGCCGACGCACGGGGCATCACCGATGTCTCTCCGCACCGATCCGCGCTCGCGTCCGCCTACAACCGCTACCAGCGTTGTGCGACCGACAGCGCATACCGCGCCGAGCGCGAGGCCCACCAGATGCTGCTCTACCCGCTGTTCTTCACCTCCTTCGTCGTCGATGATTTCCTGCTCGACAACGACGACTTCGGCGCCGAGCAGATCGTGATCTCGAGCGCATCGGCCAAGACCGCCATCGGTGCCGCATACCTCGCCCACCGCCGCGGCCAACGTGTTGTCGGCCTCACCTCTGCGGGCAACACCGACTTCGTCACCAGCCTCGGCGTGTACGACGAGGTCATCACCTACACAGACGTCGCTTCGATCGCTCCGGTACCCTCCGTGTACGTCGACGTGGCCGGCGATCAAGTGGTGCGCCATGCGGTGCATGCCCGACTGGGCGACCTGCTCGGCCATTCGATGACGGTCGGCGGCACGCACTGGGACAGCCCCGCTGATACCGACGCCGCCACCCTTGCCGGCCCGCGTCCCACGTTCTTCTTCGCCCCGTCGCAGATCTCGAAGCGCTCGAAGGAGTGGGGCCGCGACGGGCTCGATGCGCGGGTCAGCGAAGCGTGGCACCTCTTTGCTGCCTGGGTCGATGGCTGGATCGATTTCCGCCACGCCGACACACCCGAGGCCGTCATCACCCTGTACCGCGAACTGCTCTCCGGGCGGGTGGACCCCCGGCTCGGTCACCTCTGCAGCCTCATCACCACCTGAACACCACCGACACCACCGACACCATCCACTGATCAACCGCCCGCACGGGCCACGTACAAGGAACAACACCATGGCTGAGAGCCCCAATTACGGCACACCGAACTACGAGATGATCAAGGGCTGGTTCAGTCTTACCCCAGAGCAGGACCCGCCGTTCTGGGCGATCAACTTGATGAAGTACCGCGCCGTGGCCGCATACGCCGACGGTCGCGAGACCACGCGCTCGGGACGTGATGCCGACGACGAGTACACCCCCTTCGGGCCGTTGAAGGCCATCGGGGCGATGGTCGCGTTCGCCGGCGACGTCACCGACCAGACCGGCAGCGACCCGGCGTGGGACCGCGTCGGCATCGTGCGCTACCCCAGCCGCTCGGCGTTCATCGCCATGCAGCAGCGCGAGGATTTCAAGGGCAAGCATGTACACAAAGAAGCCGGCATGGAGTTCACCATCGTGATGTCGTGCAGTCCCGTGTGGTGCAGCGAGGGCGAGGTCCCCGCAGGTGGTTCGTACATCGTGCGCGTCACCCGCTTCGCCGACGGCGCACTGACGCCTGCAGGTTCGTCCTCAAGCGATCCCGAAGGCGTGCGGCCGATCGCTCGCTTCAACGTGGAGGGTGTGATCGTGGGCGACGAGCGCCGCTGGGACGAAGTCCGCTTCGACTGGGTCGACGACACGGCGCTGGCCGCGATCACCGCGTCCGACGCAGCCGCCGAGCAGTTCACCATGACACTGCGGGTCTTCCTCGACAACCTTGTGTCGTCGGTGGCCGACGCGCCACAGGTGGGCTGAACGCGATGAAGGTCCTGCGCACTCCCGACGAACGCTTCGACAATCTTCCCGACTACGACTTCGAGCCCCATTACCGCAACGTCACCGCCCATGACGGCACGGTGCTGCGCTACCACTTCATCGACGAGGGCCCAGCCGACGCGGCCCCGGTGATCCTCCTGCACGGCAACCCGTCGTGGTCGTACCTGCACCGCCACATGATCCGCGGGTTGGCCGCTCTCGGCCATCGCGTCATCGCGCTCGACCTGATGGGCATGGGCCGCAGCGACAAGCCCGATGACCGGAAGTTCTATACGCTCGCCCGCCACGTCGACTGGATGGGTCAGTGGCTCGATGCCGAGAACCTCACCAACGCCACCCTGTACTGCCAGGACTGGGGCGGCACGCTGGGGCTCAACGTGTTGCGCGAGCATCCCAATCGCTTTGCCCGGGTGATCGCCTCGAACACCGGCGTGCCCGTGGGCGAGGGCGTCAACAAGTTCATGAGTAACTGGCTGGCATTCAGCCAGGCCAGCACGGAACTCCCCGTCGGCACGCTCATCGCCGGCGGCGTGACCCGCCCAATGTCGCCCGCTGAGCAACTGGCGTACGACGCGCCCTTCCCCGATGGCACCTATCAGGCCAGCCCGCTGGAGTTTCCACTGCTCATCCCCCTGCAGCCCGACAACCCCGGCGTGCCGGACTGCCAGGCCACATGGGCATTTCTGGAGACGTGGAACAAGCCGTTCCTCACGGTCTTCGGCAGCGCCGATGCCATTGCGTACAAACCAGGCGCCCACCTGAAGTTCCAGAAGTTGGTACCGGGCGCGCAGGGCCAACCGCACCAGGTCATCGATGGCGCCAACCACTTCATCCAAGAGGACGCCCCCGACGAACTGGTCGCCATCATCGATGCGTTCATCAACGCCGACACCACCTACGGAGACCCCTCATGAACAGTTCGACAGGTGCCATTCCCCAGCCAGAGTTCGAAGGTGTCGTCGGCGATACGTTTGCCCAATCGACGCCCCATTGGCCCGAGCCGCCTCACCCCGGCGAGCAGGCCCCGAATGTGGTGGTCATCCTGCTCGACGATCTCGGCTTCTCCCACTTCGGGTGCTTCGGGTCGAGCATCGAGACCCCCAACATCAACGCCCTCGCCGGTAACGGCCTGCGCTACACCAACTTCCATGTGACACCGCTGTGCTCACCCACGCGCGCCGCCCTGCTCACCGGCCGCAACCAGCACGAAGTCGGCATGCGCTCGGTGTCGAACTTCAACACCGGCTTCCAGAACATGCGTGGCCAGATCAGCAACCACGCCGCGACGGTCGCCGAGGTCCTGCGCGATCGCGGCTACACCACGTTTGCCCTGGGCAAATGGCACCTGTGCCCGATGGAGAACGCGTCCGCTGCCGGACCGTTCGATCAGTGGCCGTGCCAGCGCGGCTTCGACCGCTTCTACGGGTTCATGGACGGCGAGACCGATCAGTTCCACCCCGAGCTCGTCTACGACAACCATCATGTCGATCCGCCCAGCACGCCCGATGGGGGCTACCACGTCAGCGAGGATCTCGTCGATCGAGCCATCGGCTTCATCCACGATGCAAAATCGGTCCGACCCGATCGACCGTTCTTCACCTACCTCGCTTTCGGGGCGACGCATGCCCCACACCAGGCGCCGCAGGCCTACCTCGACAAGTACCGCGGCCGGTTCGACGAAGGCTGGGATGTCGCCCGCGCCGAATGGTTCGCCCGTCAACAGGAGATGGGCCTCCTGCCCCCCGAGACGGTGCTCGCACCACGTAACCCCGGGGTAGAGGCATGGGACGAGATGCCCGAGACCCACCGCCGTCTCGCCGCCCGCCTGCAGGAGGCGTTTGCTGCGTTCCTCGATCACACCGATGCCCAGATCGGCCGGCTGATGGCCGACCTCGAACGGCTGGGTGAGCTGGACAACACGGTCATCATGGTGCTGTCCGACAACGGTGCCAGCCAGGAGGGCGGGCCCTTCGGTGTGATGCACGAGATGAAGTTCTTCAACCTCATCCTCGAGACCCCCGATGAAGCCATCGTCCGCATCGACGACATCGGTAGCGAGCACGGCCACACCAACTACCCGTGGGGTTGGGCACAGGCCGGCAACACACCGTTCCGCTGGTACAAGCAGAACACCCACGAAGGCGGCGTGCACGTACCACTCGTGGTCCACTGGCCCGCCGGCATCGACCCGGCTCACGCCGGCACCCTGCGCGATCAGTTCCACCACGTGAACGACATCGCGCCGACCATCTACGAGATCCTCAACATCGAGGCGCCCGCGGTCTACCGCGGCCTCGAGCAGATCCCGATCACCGGCACCTCCATGCGCTACTCGTTCGACCAGCCCGCCGCTCCCACGCACAAGGCCGTCCAGTACTACGAGATGCACGGTCACCGCGCAATCATCACCGACGGTTGGAAGGCCGTGACCCGGCACCAGCCGGGAGTCGCTCTGGACGACGACACCTGGGAGTTGTACCACCTTGCCGAAGATCGTTCCGAATGCAACGATCTGGCCGAATCCATGCCCGACAAGCTCGCTGAGCTGGTGGCGTTGTGGTGGGTCGAGGCCCGCGAACACGGTGTGCTCCCCATCGACGACCGTGGCATCGAACTGTTCGGTGGCCGGTCACGCGCTCATGGCGTGCATCGCCCCGACCGGCACTACACGTATCGCCCCCCGATTGCGTCGCTGCCCAGCCAGGCGTCGGCATCCATCGCCGGTCGTAGTTGGGACCTCGATGCCGTCATCGACCGCCCCGCTGGCGCACAGGGCGTGCTCTTCGCCACCGGCACAGCGAACTCAGGCGTCAGCCTGTTCATCCAGAACGATCGTCTGGTCTTCGACTACAACATCTTCGGGGCGCACCACGTCCTCGACTCGACCGCCCCGGTGCCTGTCGGCCCGTCGGTTGTCGGGGTGCGCTTCCGTCGTCGCTCTGGTGGCGGCGATGCAACGCTCGTCATCGACGGGCAGGACAGCGGCACCATCGACCTGCCGTTCGTGATGCGAATGATCTCCAGTATCGGACCGAGCATCGGCAACGATCACGGGTCGACGGTCAGCAACCGCTATGCAGGACCCTTCCCCTTCGAGGGCCATCTCGATCGGGTCGACATCCAGCTCGTCGAGCGCAGTGCCGCCCCTGATCAGGGCATCACCGAGGCACGAGCCGCAATGGGACGCCAGTAAGCCACCACGGCCGGCCACCAACGCCGGTTCACGCCACGGGCCACATGATCTGGGTGCGCCACGTGGCAGGGTCCGGCTGGTTCTGGGGATCGCTCAGGTAGACCTCCCACATCATTTCGGCGGGCTGCAGGCCCTGTGCCGCCATCCACGCCGCCAGCTCGGCATAGGTCTGGGTGAGCGTGTCGAACGGTCCCACGTGCACCGTCGTGACGGCGCGACCACCGGGGAGCTGCATCGGGGTGACATCGCCCACGGCGGTGATCGGCCTGCCCACCGGGAAGCCCGCTGCAACGTCGACCGTGTCGGTGGGCATGCCGAGGTAGCAGCCGAGGGGTGGCCCGGCGGGGAGCACACCCTGTGCCCCGATGGCCGACATCACGGCGTGGAAGGCCCTGGCGAAGAACGATGCGAGCGCCGTCATCGGCACCTGCTCGTGCACCACAGCGATCGCCTGCGGCTGGAGCTCGACAATTTCGCACTGGATCATCTGACACCACGCTCCGATCGAAGGCCCGTTTGCGGACACCTGTTTGCGGGCATCATCGTAAAAACCCGGCCCCCGCCGGCGACAGAGGCGATCGTCACTTCATGGTGTCACTTCGTCGCAGCATTTCCTCACGGCAGGTCACCAGCGTCCTACGGGGACGATCACCGCGGTGGTGGGTCGAACCTCGGGCGCGTCGCACAGGTGCACCCGGGAACCCAGCGATAGGCTCAGCCCATGGCCGCCAGCGCAGAGCACCACCCCGCGTTCGAGGAATACTGCGAGTGCATCTTCGAGCTGCAAGAAGACGACGTCGATGTCATCCAGGCCCGCATCGTCGAGCGGCTCCAGGTCAGCCGGCCAGCCGTATCGGAAATGATCCGCCGGCTCGAGACCGAGCAGCTCATCTCGTTCACCGGTACCAGCATCCGCCTGACGGCAGCCGGCACCACGCTGGCCCAACAGGTGGTCCGTCGGCACCGCCTAGCCGAGCGCTTTCTCACCGACATCCTCGGGCTGTCCTGGGCCGAGGCGCACCACGAGGCCGGGCGTTGGGAACATGTGATGAGCCACAACGTCGAGACCGCGATGGACCGCCTGCTCGGCAGCCCCACCACCTGCCCGCACGGCAACCCCATACCCGGCAGCGAATACGAGGCCCCCGACGCCCGACGACTCGTGGATCTCACCGTTGGCGACGACTTCACGGTCAGCCGCATTCCCGAAGAACTCGAGTTCACCCCCGGGCTGCTCGACTTCCTCGAGAGCGCCGCCCTGCTACCCGGTCGCACCGGGACCGTCACGGCAACGGCGCCCGATGGGTCCATGACGGTCGACATTGACGGAAGTCACGTTGGTGTCGGTGCATTTGCAAGCGCGCGCATCCTCGTCACTGCATAGGGTGCGCACCGTGAACCACCGCCGCCTCGTACTCCTTGCCCTTCCGGTGTTTCTGGTCAGCGTCGCCGGATGCGCGAAGACCACCATCGACTCCTCCATCACCGAGGCTCCGATCGTTGCGGTCACCACCACGCTGCCCACGGGCTCCGCCGCAGAGCTGTTGCCCCGCTTGGTCACCGAGGCCGGCAAGCTCTCCGACATCATCGGGTCGGCCCGCAACAAGACCGAGCAGTTGGAGGTCATCACCAACCTCTGGAACGCTGCCCGGGACCAGGTTGCTGCCAGCAACGCCGAGACAGCAGCCACCTTCGACTTCGCCGTCGACCTGTGCGCCAAGGCCACGCAGTTCAACCGGCCGGCCGACGCCGACAAGTGCTTCCGTCACCTCACCGCCCTGACCGCCGCCTATCTCGGCTGAGTCCTACCGCCACCGCCACCGCCACGGCGTGGGGCGAACGACATCGGGCGCTCGGGTCAGCTCTCGTCGAGCATCGCTGCGGGCAGCGGCTCGGCGTGCACGATGCTGAGCCGGCGCGTGCTGCGGGTGAGCGCCACGTACAGGGCGCGCAGGCCCTGCAGTTCGTCAGCCACGATCGCTGCGGGTTCGACCACCACGACGCCGTCGAGTTCGAGTCCCTTGACCACGCTGACGGGCACCACCGTGACGCCGGTCTCGAGTGCGGTGCGCGTGGCGCGACCGTGCTTGATGCTCGCTGCGGTGAGCGCCGCTGAGATCATCTCCACCATCGGGTCGGGAGCAACCACGGCGATGTTGCCGTCGACAATCTCGCTGACGAGCCGCGCCGTTTCCATGGCTACCGCTTCGCCGAGCGCATCGGCCGACGGCACGTGGATGAAGTCGGGGAGATCATCACCCTCGCGTACAGCCGTCGGGGGACGCAGCCCCGGCGTTGCTGCTTTCATGACGCGGTTGGCGACTTCCATGATCTGCGCCGGAATGCGATAGCCAACGCTGAGGCCGATCACCCGGCTGCCCTTGCGATCGGGAAGGTGCCTGACGATGTCGTCCCAGGTGTTCGGTGCCAGCGGGCCGGTGGCCTGGGCGATGTCGCCAACTACGGTCATCGATCCGTTGAGCGAGCGACGCGACGCCATGCGCAGCTGCATGGGCGTGAAGTCCTGAACCTCGTCGATCACGATGTGACCGTACGTACGGATCTCGTCGACCTCTTCGGGGGCACCAGCCTTGGCCGGGAGAGAGCCCAGGTAGCTGCGCGCCTCGTCGAGCAGGGCGATGTCGGAGTCGCTCCACCGAACCGAGTCGATCTCGTCGCGGCGCTGGCGGTACAGCGACAGGTACTCGGCCTCGCTGAGGTGTTTTTCGGCTGCCAGCTTCAGCAGAGCCTTCGATCCGAACAGATCGTGCAGCAGTTCGGCTGGCGTGAGCACGGGCCACATGCGCTCGAGCGCGAGCCGCACCTCGGGTAGGTGACGGATGCCCTCTCGTACCTGAGCGGGTGTGAGCTCGGCATCCCGCCAGGTGCTGGCCATCGATGACCAGACCTCGGACTCCACCCAGCGCCGGGCAGCATTGTGGCGCCGGAACCGCCGCTGTGCGGCACGCACGATGCGTACCGACTCCTGTGCACGAAGGCGCAGGTATCCGGTGCGGAAGCCAACGACTAGGTCTTCGCGCAGCGGGCGCTCGCGATCGGTGACCGCCTTGTCGACCACCAACGACATGCGTAGATCACCCTTGGTGCGCGCTGCGAGCGGGGCATCATGGCCACCCCAGGTCACGTCGCGCACGAGATCGGCGAGCACCACCTGCTCGACCCCGGCCTCGCCCAACGACGGCAGCACGCGCTCGATGTAGCGCAGGAACACCCGGTTCGGGCCGATGACCAACACACCTTGATCCTCGAGCGGGAAGCGGAACGTATAGAGCAGGTAGGCGGCGCGATGCAACGCCACCACGGTCTTGCCGGTGCCGGGACCACCCTGCACCACCAGCACACCGGCCTGGGGCGATCGGATGATTTCGTCCTGCTCGCCCTGGATGGTGGCCACGATGTCGCCGAGTTGACCGGTGCGACCTCGCTCGAGCACGGCCAACAGGGTGCTGTACCCGCGTAGACCTGCTCCCGGCTTGGCTTCGACACCGTCTTCTTGCCCAACGCCGAGATGGCCCTCACCGAACAGTTCGTCCTCGATGCCCAGCAGATTGCGGCCCTGGACGGCGAAGTGGCGGCGACGGGCGAGCCCCATGGGCTCGCGGCCGGTGGCCCGGTAGAACGGCTCGGCCACAGGCGCACGCCAGTCGACCACGACGGGCTCGCGGTGGTCGTCGGCCACGGCCAGACGGCCGATGTGGAAGCTCTCAACCAGCTCGCGGCCGGTCAGGGAATCGTCGCCGGGGGCAACGTCGCTGACACGGTCGATGCGACCGAACACCAGGGCCGCGTCGCCGAGGTCGAGCTGCGTCAGGCGATTGACCAGGGTCTCGTCGAACACATCGCGTTCGTAGCGGGCCTGAACGGTGCCACCGAGGGTGCCCTCGTGGATGTTGCGCAGCTTCCATGCATCGGTACGACTCTTCTCGAGGCAGTCGTAGGCATGGTCGATGAAGGCCTGCTCGTCGGCGAGATCGGGATGTTGGTGCGTCATGGGAGGTGGCCCGGGTGAGCGTGGTGATGCCTCAAACAGGTCTGAAAATACTATCGGCGCTATGACGTGGTTGCGATGCCTCCATCGACAGGGATGACGGCCCCGGTGACAAAGGATCCGGCCCGGCTGGCCAGATACACCGCGACGCCGGCCATGTCGTCGGGACGGCCGATACGTCCCAGTGGTGCCGACCGGGCGATCGAGTCGCCGAACGCCTCGAGCGTGGCAGCCATCATCTTGCTCTCGAACGGTCCCGGCGCAATGGCATTGACGGTGATGTGCTGCGGCCCGAGCTTGCGCGCCAGGGCGCGGGTGAGGTGATGCACCCCCGCCTTGCTGGCCGCGTACGAATAGGTGTCCATCGGGTTGACGTGCAGTCCGTCGATGGAGCCGATGTTGATCACGCGGGCCGGGTCGTCGGCCGTGCCGGCGGCTCGCAGGTTGGGCAGCAGGGTCTGGGTGAGGAAGAACAGCGACTTCACGTTGGTGTCCATCACCTTGTCCCATGCGGCCTCGGTGAAGTCCTCCAGCGGCATACCCCACGTGGCCCCCGCATTGTTGACGAGGATGTTCAGCGATGGGAAGCGCTCGGCCACCTGCGCGGCAAGCGTTCGGCAGCCCTCGACGGAGCTCACATCGGCGGGGATGGCGTGCACATCACCGTGCGATGCCAGCTCCACCTGCGCCGCCATCAGCTCCTGGGCCTTGCGCGAACTGATGATCACCGTTGCCCCCGCATCGAGCAGACCACGCGCGATCATGGCGCCGATGCCCCGGCTACCGCCGGTGACGAGCGCTGTCTTTCCTGCAAGCGAGAACAGATCTGATGCCATCGACCAATTCTGCTGCATGTGCAGTTCTGCGCTCGCACCCGGTGCTCAGGCTCGTGGCCTCACCGGCAGCAGGGCGACGTGGATCGGCCGCCGGCGAGAAGGTGCCGGATCGGCGCGGGTACCTCCGGAACAGGAGCGAACTGCGGGCCGATGTCAACGGCCAGGGTGATCTCCCGACGGAGCCGGGCGGAGCAGACGCTGCTCTGTTGACATCTTGCATGCAATATAGCATCCTAAAAAGTATGCAGAATCCGAACTGGAAATCGTCATGAGCAATCTGTTCGACCTGACCGGCAAGGTGGCCATTGTCACCGGTTCCGGACGCGGCCTCGGCCGCGCCATTGCCAAGGGCATGGCCGACGCCGGCGCCAGCATGGTGGTGTGCTCGCGCACGCTCTCCGAGGCGCAGGACACGGCGACCGAGATCGCCGATGCGGGCGGCATCAGCTTCGCGTTGCAGGCCGACACCGGCAAGCGGGCCAGCTGCGAGCAGCTCATTGCCGAGACCGTGGCGCACTTCGGCAAACTCGACGTGCTGGTCAACAACGCCGGCATCGACATCATCGAGCCCGCCGAGGACGCCAGCGAGGAGGCGTGGGACGAAATCCTGAACATCAACCTGAAGGGCTACTTCAGCTGCTCGCAGTTCGCCGCCCGCCAGATGTTCAAGCAGGGCACCGGCGGATCCATCGCCAACAACTCATCGATCGCATCGGGGGTCGGCATCGCCGGCCTCGCCGCGTATGCCGCCGCCAAGGGTGGGGTCAATCAGCTCACCAAGGTGATGGCCGTCGAGTGGGCGTCGCGCGGCATCCGCGTGAATGCGTTCGCGCCCGGCTACTTCGAGAACGTGATGCGCGGCGCCACCACCGAGCACCAGCGACCCGAGAAGCAGCAGCAAGTGCTCAACTTCACCCCGATGGGTCGCCGCGGCCGCCCAGAGGAACTCGTCGGCCCGGTTGTGTTCCTGGCATCCGACGCATCGAGCTACGTCACCGGCGCCGTGCTCTTCATCGACGGCGGCTACACCGCTCAATAGACCCGGCCAAGAGCGCTGTCGCCGCCAACCAGCACCTCATTCCATTCACTTTCGATCTCGCCAAGGAGCCCCTCGTGGACGCACGGATTCTTGATTACATGCAGCGTTACAAGTTCAAAAAGGTCGTCATCTGCAACGACACCGACACCGGCCTGCGCGCCGTGATCGCCATCCACTCGACCGCGCTCGGACCGGCCACTGGCGGCCTGCGCATGTGGACCTACGCAAAGGAAGAAGACGCCATCTTCGACGCCATGCGCCTCGCACGCGGCATGACCTACAAGTACGCAGCAGCCGGGGTGAACCTCGGCGGTGGCAAGGCGGTGATCATCGGTGACCCCAAGAAGGACAAGACCGAGGCGCTGATGCGCGCGATGGGCAAGTTCATCAACCAACTCGGCGGCGAGTACATCACCGGCGAAGACGTGGGCACCACGCTCGACGACATGGAACTGCTCCTCACCGAGACCGATCACGTGGTCACCCTGCCTACACATGCCGGTGGTGCGGGCGACATCTCCCCTGCCACGGCGCTCAGCTCGGTGCTCGCCACCAAGGCGTGCGCGCAACGCGTCTGGGGCAACCCCTCACTCGCCGGCAAGACCGTGGCACTCCAGGGTCTGGGCGTATGTGGGTACAAGGCGCTGAAGCTGATCATCGACGAAGGCGCAACCGTCATCGTCACCGACGTGGACGACACCAAGGTCGCCGCCGCCGTTGCCGAGTTCGGCGTGACCGCTGTTGCCCCCGACCAGATCTACGACCAGGCCGTCGACATCTTCGCCCCGTATGCGCTGGGCGCCGTGATCAACGACGACACCATCGCCCGACTGCGGTGCGCGATCGTTGCCGGCTCGGCCAACAACATCTTCGCCGAGGAGCGTCACGGCGACGAGCTCCAGGCCCGAGGCATCGTGTACGCCGTGGATTACGTGGCCAACTCGGGCGGCACCATCTTCGACACCGACCGCTTCCGTAAGGGCGGCTTCCAGCCAGAGCGGGCATGGGCCAACGTACGCCGCGTCTACGACCGCACGCTCGAGGTGTTCGACATCGCCGACGCCGAGGGCATCCCCTTCTACCGAGCGGCCGACCAGATCGCCGAGCGGCGCATCGCCTCACTCGATGCAGTGCGTCTGCTCGACGGCCGCCCGCGCTGACCCATTCGGGTCGGTGATGCTCTGCGAACGCTCAGCGCGACACAACCGTGCGCTGCGCATTCACGAACAGAATCCGAATCAACGCAACTTGCTCATCATCACGCTCCACGCCTCGGCGACGTGAGCGCGTGCGGCCTGCTCGGCAGCGTCGGGATCACGTTTCGACAATGCGTCGACCATCGCCTGATGGCCCGCCAACGACGACTCGGCTTCCTCGTCGCTGTACAACGCAGCAATACGGAAGTTGAAGTAGTACTCGCTGTTCTGGCGGATTTGCTGGGCGAGGCGCTTGTTGCCCGCTGCAGCGATGATCGCATCGTGGAAAGCGTCGTTGTAGCTGACCAACCGGTCTCTGGCGCCCTGGCGCAGGCCGGCCACGTTGTCGGCGTGCAGCGTCGCGATCGCCGCGAGCGCTGCGTCATCGGCGTGCGTTGCCGCCAAGCGCGCCGCATAGCCCTCGAGCACGAGACGAATCTCGTAGATCTCGTGGATCTCCTCCGGCGAGTGCTCGGTGACCACCCAGCCGCGTCGGCGGCTCTGCACCAGCCCATCGGTGGCGAGCCGCTGCAGCACCTCGCGTATGGGCGTACGCGACACCTGGAGTCGCTCGGCGAGCTCGGCTTCGATGAGACGTTCGTTCGGGCGGTACTCGCCCCTCACGATGGCCTCACGCAGGCCCTGATAGACCTCATCGGTCAGCGTGCCGGCACCGACGTCACGTTGGCCAGGCTCGCGCAGGGACGAATCTCGTGCAGAAGCGTCGCGTGTTGCCATCTTCATCGCTCCTTCGTACACAAGCTTGCATGCGATCCTACCCGGAGCGGTCGGCGCACGGAGCACCGCTGTGGGGCCGAGCGAGATGCAGCAGTCAACGATGCGCACCGATAACGTTCGACGGTGATGACCGGCCCCTCGAACAGCACGTTCCTCGCCGCTGCACGTGGCCAACACAGCGCACACACCCCGGTGTGGTTCATGCGTCAGGCCGGTCGGAGCCTGCCCGAATACAAAGCGGTTCGCGGCGAGGGCAGCATCCTGCACGCCATCAAGGACCCCGCCGTGGCGGCGCAGATCACCCTGCAACCCGTGCTGCGCTACGGCGTGGATGCCGCCGTGCTGTACAGCGACATCGTGGTTCCCGCCCATGCCATCGGGTTTGGCGTCGACGTCGCTCCGGGCACCGGACCAGTGGCCACGGTCCCGTTCCGCAGTGCGGCCGATCTCGCCCGCGTGCGCCCGTTCGAGCCCGACCTCGACACGCCCTACGTCATCGAGACGTGCCGCATCCTGGCCCGCGAGCTCACCGTGCCGCTGCTGGCCTTCGCCGGTGCGCCGTTCACCGTGGCGAGCTACCTCATCGAGGGCAGGCCCAGCCGCACCTACGAGCACACCAAGGCGCTCATGCACACCGACGAGGTCACGTGGCACGCCCTGATGGACCGTCTCGCCGATCATGCGATCGCGTCCATCCGCAGCCAGCTCGATGCCGGCGGTGCAGCGTTCCAACTGTTCGATTCGTGGGCCGGCGCGCTCAGTCGCGCGCACTACGAACGCTTTGCCATGCCGCACTCGGCCAAGGTCTTCAGCGAGCTTGCGTCCAGCCACCCGCACGCCCCGGGCATCCACTTCGGTATCGGCTGCGATCACATCCTCGAGTCGATGTACGCCGCTGGCGCCACGGTGATGGGCCTCGATTGGCGCACCCGCATCGCTGATGCCCGGCGTCGACTCGGCCCCGACACCGTGGTGCAGGGCAACCTCGATCCCGCCCTGGTGCTGGCCGGGTGGCCCGTGGCGAAGGAGGGTTGCGACGACGTGCTCGCCGACAATGCCGGGCATCCCGGCCACATCTTCAACCTCGGCCACGGGGTACAACCCAACACCGATCCCGGCGTGCTCGAACAAGTGGTCGCCTACGTGCACGAACGGACACAACGACCATGACCACCCCGCATTCAGCAGTTCCCACGACGGCAGTGCTGTTGATGGCTTACGGAACCCCGCGCACGCGCGACGAAGTGCTGCCGTACTACACCGACATCCGCCGCGGTCGGCCGCCCACCGACGAACAACTCCAGGACCTCATCAACCGCTACGAGGCGATCGGTGGCATCTCACCGCTGGCCCAGCGCACCGAGGCCCAGCGCGATGCCCTGCAGCGCGCGCTCGATCACCTGGCCCCCGGTCAGTACATGGTCGCGCTCGGCCTGAAGCACGCCGCACCGATGATCGAGACGGCCGTCGACGACCTTGCGGCGCAGGGTGTGCGCCACATCGTGGGGCTGGTCCTCGCTCCGCACTACAGCAGCTTCTCCATCGGCCAGTACCAGGACCGTGCCCGGGTTGCCGCCGAACGTCACGGCATCACCACCGCTGCCATCAACAGCTGGGCAACCGAGCCGGCGTTCATCGATTTCATCGCCTCCGACCTGCGCACGCGGCTGGATGCCATGCCCGCCAACACCAAGGTGCTGTTCACCGCCCACTCGTTGCCGCAGCGCATCATCGATGCCGGCGACCCCTACCCCGACGAGCTCCGCTCCACCGCCGAAGCAGTGGCGGCAAAGGTGGGCCTGAACCACTGGAGCCAATGGGCCATTGCGTGGCAGTCGGCGGGGCGCACTCCCGAGCCGTGGATCGGTCCCGACATCTTGGAGGTCATCGACGAACTCGGCCAGAGCGAGAACGCCGCCGGCGTGGTGGTGTCGGCATGCGGGTTCGTGGCCGATCACCTCGAGGTGCTCTACGACCTCGACATCGAAGCACGCGCCCGCGCTGCAAGCCACGGGCTCGCCTTCGATCGCACCGCATGCGTCAACGACGATGCCGCGGTCATGCACTCGCTGGCCGCACGGGTCATCGCAACGCAGGCCAGCTGATGGGCGCCCGCCTGGTCGTGGTCGGCGGCGGCATCTCGGGCCTGACCACCGCGTACCGGTTACAACAGGCCCTGCCCGATGCGACGATCACCCTGATCGAGGGCGATGACCGCCTGGGCGGCAAGATCAAGTCGTCCACATTCGCCGGTGTCGAGGGTCTCGACGAGGGCGCCGATGCGTTCCTCACCCGGGTACCCAGCGCGATGAACCTCATCGCCGAGCTCGGGCTGACCGCACAGCTCACCTCGCCCGCCATCGGCGCCGCCTACGTGTGGTGGAACGGCATGCACAGCATCCCCGAGGGCCTGATGCTGGGCGTACCCACCGATCTCGCCAAGCTGGCCCGCACCGATCTGCTCACCTGGGGTGGCAAGCTGCGCGCCGCACTCGAGCCGATCCTGCCGGGCACCGGCGTCGGCGCCGATTCCGTGGGGCGCCTGATCCGCAAGCGCTTCGGCAAGCAGGTGCACGAGCGTCTTGTCGATCCCTTGGTCGGCAGCATCTACGCCGCCGACACCGATCGCTTTGCGCTCACCGGCGTGCCGCAGATTTTCGATCTCGCCAACAACAACCGCAGCCTGCTGTTGGGCGCTCGCGCTGCCCGTCGCAAGGCGCCGCCGCCGTCGGGCCCCATCTTCGCTGCGCCGCGCACCGGCATGGCCACGCTCACCGACGCCTTGGCATCATCGCTGCGCACCTCGGGTGTCACCCTGCGCACCGGCCAACCCGTCCAGTCGATCGAGCGCTCCGCCACGGGTTGGTTGGTCGATGGTGAGGTCGCCGACGCCGTTGTGCTGGCCACGCCAGCGCGCACAACGGCGCCGCTGCTCAATGCCCTCAGCGCCGACGCTGCCAACGTGCTGGCCAAGTTCGATCACGCCGGGGTCGTCATGGTCACCGTCGCGCTGCCCGGCGACAGCTGGCCCGCCGAGTTCCGACAGCGCAGCGGGTATCTGGTGCCCAAGCCCGTTCAGAAGTGGGTGACCGCTGCATCCTTCGCCAGTAGCAAGTGGGCGCATTGGCAACCGGTCGCGCCCGACAACGGTGTGATCCTGCGCATCTCGCTGGGCCGCGACGGCCGCGATGTCACCGACCAGAGCGACGATGCCCTCACCCGGGCCGCCCTCGACGAGGTCAGCCGCCATGTCGGTTTCGAGCTCCAACCCACCGAGATCCGTCTCGGCCGCTGGCCGATGGCCTTCCCGCAATACCGACCCGGGCACGCCGTGCGCGTGGCCGCCATCGAATCGGCGCTGGCACGCGATGCCGCCGGCATCTTCGTCACTGGTGCCAGCTACCACGGCATGGGGATCCCCGCCTGTGTGCAGCAGGCGAACTCCGCGGCGCAGCTGGTGGCCAAATTCGTCGCGAACGTGAGAAACTGACACCTGTGAGTTCCCTGCGTTCCCTGAGTTCCCTGCGTTCCCTGCGTTCCCTGCGTTCCCTGCGTTCCCTGTGCGCCCTGCTCGTCGTTGCCCCGCTCGTCGTCGCGTGCGGCAACGACACCAACCTCACCAGGACAGCACCCGCGACCACCGATGCGCCCACCACCACCGTGGCCGTCAAGAAGGAACCGCCCGCCACCTTGGCGCCCACCACGCTGGCGCCCGAGACCTCGACCACGACGATCCCGGTGGCCCCCACCGAGCTGCCCAAGCCCATCAGCGCACCCCGGGACACCGGGGCCAGCGAGACCTACCAGGAACTCGGCACCATCGAGATCCCGGCGATCGGGATCAACACGACCATGCTCGAGGGCATCCGCCTGAGCACTCTCAACCAGGGCCCAGGACACTGGCCCGGCACGGCAATGCCCGGCGAGGTCGGCAACGTCGTGGTGGCGGGCCATCGCACCAGCCATTCCAAGCCGTTCCGCCATCTCGATGCACTGTCGCCCGGCGACCAGGTGATCTTCACGATGCCCTACGGGCGGTTCGCCTACAGCGTGGTGTCCACCGAGATCGTGTTGCCGTCACGTGTCGACATCATCAACCAGACCTCCGCCAAGACCGCAACGCTGTTCGCCTGCAATCCTCCAGGATCCACGAGACAGCGCATCGTCGTGCACCTCGAGCTGTCCGGCGGCTGAGCCGAGCTGGCCCGTCGTTGGCAACAGCGGCGGCTAACGTCGCTCGGGCATGCCAAGGATTCATCGGCCGCGCCGGCCCACCAAGAAGGCCATCCTCTCGCTCGTCGGCGGGATGCTCGTCGCCTTGTCGCTGCCACCATGGGGACTCTGGCCGCTGGCATTGCTCGGCATCATCGTGTTCGAGACGGCACTGGGCGAGGCCCCGGCGCGGGCAGTGCGGTTCCGTTGCGGCTGGATGTTCGGCGCCGGCTGGTTCTTCCCCGGGCTGGTGTGGATGTGGTTCCTCACCGCACCCGGCTATCTCCTTGGCGCAGCGATGTTCGCAGCCCTGCACGGTGTGGCCGCCATGGCGTCACCCACTGGCCATTGGCGCGTCCTTGGCCGGCCCGCCGCGCACACCCTGGTCGAGGCGCTGCGCTTTTGCTTCCCGTTCGGCGGCGTACCGCTGGCCAGCCTGGCAATCAGCCAGAGCAGCGGGCCACTGGTCGGCGTCGTCCGCATCGGTGGGCCATTGTTGCTCACCTGGCTCACGTTCCAGATCGGCTTCGCCCTGGCCGGCCCATCCCCGGCGATCCCGCAGTTCGCCAAGCGCCGTCGGCCGAACGCGTCGGGCACTCCACACGGCATGTTCGCCCTTCTTGGCGTGATTGCGATCATCGTCATCGCCGGCGTTGCGCCTGGGGGCATCGACACCGGCCGGACACTGCGCATTGCCGCTGTACAGGGGGGCGGCCCACAGGGCACCCACGCCATCTACACCGACTCCAGCGAGGTGCTCGGCCGGCACCTTGCTGCCATGCAGATCATCCAGCCGTCGGACAAGGTGGATCTCGTGGTGTGGCCCGAGAACGTGATCGACGTCTACGAGTTCGCTGGCAGCCCCGAACTCGACGAGGTCGCCGCCGAGGCGAAGCGCCTGAACGCACCCTTGGCCGTTGGCATCACCGAGGAGACACAGGACAACCGCTTCACCAACGCGCAGGTGGTGGTGTCTCCCACTGGCGAGGTCATCAGCCGGTACGAGAAGGTCCGCCGGGTTCCGTTCGGCGAGTACATGCCCATGCGCGGCCTGTTGGAGGCAGTGGGCGCGCCCACTGACCTCGTGCCGCGCAACGCCGTCGCCGGAACAGGCCCGGCGTTGTTGTCGCTGCCCGATGGCACCAGGGTGGGCGTGGTCATCTCGTGGGAGGTGTTCTTTGCTGGCCGCGCACGCGACGGCGTGGACCACGGCGGCCAGGTGATCATCAACCCCACCAATGGTTCCAGCTACACGTGGACAGTGCTGCAGACCCAGCAGGTGGCGTCATCGCGCCTGCGCGCGATCGAGACCGGACGATGGTTGGTGCAGGTGGCGCCCACCGGCTTCTCCGCCTTCGTCTCACCCGATGGCGACGTCATCGACCGCACCAGCGTCAGCGAACAGAAGGTCATCATCCACGACGTCGCGCTACGCACCGGGCGCACCTGGTACGTACGGCTCGGCGACCTGCCATGGGTTGGCCTCGTTGCGCTCGTGTTCGCAATCGCGCTGGTGCAATCAGGTTGGCGCCCTCCACGCCGCCGACGCGCTGCTGCCTAACTGTTCGTTCGCGCTGCACCGAATCCGAGCACCAGCGAACATCCACCGACAATCACCGCGCCGCCGACGAGTTGCACGATCGTCAGGTGTTCGTGCAGCAGCACCGGCCCTGCCAGCACCGCGATCGCCGTCACCGCGAACTCGACGCTGATCGCCTTCGTGGCACCGATCGAGCCAACGAGTTGGAAGTACAACACGTACGCCATGGCGCTCATCACCACGCCCAGCAACACGACGTACAGGTAATCGACCGGCCGCGGCGAGGTCGGTACCGGCACGAACAACAGCACCGGCAGGATCAAGAGGCCGCCGAACAAGAACGAACCAGCTGTCAGCTCCCATGCACCAACACCACTCAGGTGCCGCACCGCATAGTTGCTCCCGAAGGCTGCGGCCAGCGAACCACCGAGCGAACAGCAGCAGCCGAGCAGAAACGCGCCGGTGACCGGCACGCTCGGAAAACCCACCAACAACGCGGTCCCGCAGACGCCCAGGAACAGGCCCACACGTCCCCGAGGTGTCATGCGCTCGAGCCCCCACAACTGGGCGATCACCATCGAGAACAACGGGATGGTCGACACGAAGATCGCCACCATGGCCGTGCCGATGCGGGGAGCCGCGAACGACAGCCCAATCTGCTGGCCGGCCACCGTGGTGGCCCCGACGACGGCGAATGGTCTCCAGCCGCCGCTGAAGTCGAGTCGCCGGCGCGTGACCCCCGCCACGACCAGCATCGCTGAGCCGGCAACCAGGGCACGAAACGAGGCAGATCCCGCCCACCCGAACGCACGTGATGCCTTGAGCACCACGATGAACGACAGCCCCCAGACGATCGCAAGCGTGCCGTAGGCGGCCAGATCTCTGCGGTGCATCGCCGAGACGCTAACGGGGTTCGATCGTCGGGACCTCGATCAGCACCGTGACCGGGCCCTCGTTCACGATCGACACCTGCATCTCCGTGCGGAACCGGCCCGTGGCCACGGTGGCCCCCAGGCGACGCAGCTCATCGACCACCAGGGCCACCAACGGCTCGGCCTGCTCGGGCCGGGCTGCGGCCACGTAGCTGGGTCGTCGACCACCGTTCGTGTCGGCGTAGAGGGTGAACTGACTGACAACCAACACCTCGCCCCCGGTCTCGGCCACCGAACGGTTCATCACCCCATTGTCGTCATCGATGATCCGCAGGTTCCAGAGCTTGTCGGCAACCTTGCGTGCGTGCGCTGGCGTGTCGTCATGGGTCACGCCCACCAGAACGCACAGCCCGCTCCCAATCTCGCCAACGACCTCGCCCTGCACGGTCACCTTCGCCGCTGACACCCGTTGGACCAATGCACGCACGACCGTCATCATGCCATCACGCTGCAACCGCCAGCACACCCGCGCCGACGGGCAGACTGTTGGCGTGATCGAGCTTCGTGCCGCCAACGTCGGATGCACCATCCGCCCCGATGATGGTGGACGCCTTGCATCGCTGCGGGTCGGTCGCCAGCAGCTCCTGGTGGAACAGGGCGACGTCGCGGCAGCCACGGGCGAATCCGACCCGATGTCATGGGGTAGTTACCCGATGGCGCCATGGGCCGGGCGGGTGCGCCACGGTCGATTCGTGTTCGAGGGCAGCCGCCACGAACTGCCGATCAACCTCGCCCCGCATTCCATCCACGGCACCGTCTTCACCCGCGCATGGCATGTCGATGTCGTCAACGACGACAGCACCAGCGCAACGCTGTCGTGCGCGCTCGGCCCGCTGTGGCCATTCGGCGGGTTCGCCACGCAGACCATCACCCTCGGGCCGGATCGACTGGACTGTGTGCTCAGCGTCACCGGCGCCGAGCACGCGATGCCCGTTCTGCTCGGGTGGCATCCGTGGTTCGTGAAGCCCATGGGCGCCGATCTGCGCTTCGCGGCGATGTATCAGCGCGATGCCGAGGGCATCCCCACCGGCGTACTCGTGACACCTCCCACGGGTCCATGGGACGACTGCTTCATCGAACCGCTCGCACCGATCACGCTGCACTACGACACCTGCACCATCACCGTGACCAGCGACTGCAGCCACTGGGTCGTCTACGACCAGCCCCACCATGCCACCTGCATCGAGCCGCAATCGGGCCCACCCGACGCATTCAACCTCGGGGCCGAGGTACTCCTGCCCGGCCAAACACTGCAGCGGACAATGACAATTCGCTGGTAGAGGCATGTGTTTGTTGCTTCACCGCAACATGACGGTTCTGCAAAACCGATCCCTGGACTACCGGACGGTAACCCCCGGCGATAGCGTTGTTTTCCATGTCTACCGCCATGGACCCGAACGGGCCCCTGCGCATCGCCTATCTCACCTACCGGGGCAAGCCCCACGTCGGTGGACAAGGCGTCTATACGCGTCATCTCACTAAAGCACTTGCCGATCTCGGTCACGAGATCGAGGTTTTCGGCGGTCAGCCGTACCCGAACCTCGATCCCCGCGTTCCGTTACACAAGCTGCCCAGCCTCGACATCTTCAACGAGATGTATCCCGGCCGGTTGCCCGCCTATTGGGAACTGAAGAGCAAAGAAGATGTCCTCGAGACCTTGCAGTACCTCACCGGCACCTTCAGCGAACCGCTCGCCTTCAGCGCCCGCGCCTACAAGGCGCTGAAGCCAAGGGTCCGCGATTTCGATCTCGTGCACGACAACCAGTGCCTCGGCTACAGCATCTTGCAGATCGAGAAGATCATCCCCACCGTGGTGACCCTGCACCATCCCATCACCAAGGACCGCGAGCTCGAGATGAGCCACGCATCGTCGCGCTGGAAGCGCCACAGTGTCGGCCGTTGGTACGGGTTCGTGAAAATGCAAGGACGCGTCGCCAGCCGCATGCCGCGCATCGTCGTGGTCAGCGAGAACAGCATCAAGGACATCAACGCCGACATGGGCGTGAGCCTGGACCGCATGCGACTGGTGCCTGTCGGGGTGGACCCCGAGCTGTTCAAGCCGTTGCCCAATGTGCAACGCATACCGGGTCGGCTCATCACCACAGCGTCGGCCGACGTTGCCCTGAAGGGCCTGTCGTACCTGCTCGAGGCAATGGCCAAGCTGCGCACCGAGCGAGACGTCACGCTCACCATCATCGGCAAGCCGCGCGAGGGTCACAGCGACGATCTCATCGAGCGCCTCGGCCTGCGGCCGTACATCAACTTCGTCAGCGGGGTCACCGACGAGCGCATCGTCGAGCTCTACGCCGAGGCCGAGATGGCAGTGGTCCCCAGCCTCTACGAGGGCTTCAGCCTGCCGGCCATCGAGGCCATGTGCACCGGCACCCCTCTGGTGGCCACCGACGGCGGCGCACTGCCCGAGGTCACCGGCAAAGACGGCGAGACGGTGTTCCAGTGCAAGGCCGGCGACGCCGAGGGCCTCGCCGCCCAGATCCGGCTGGCGCTCGACAACCCCGAGCTGCGCAACCGCATCGGCCTGGCCGGGCGTCAGCGTGTCGTCGAGCGCTGGAGCTGGACGCACTGCGCCAAGCTCACCGTCGATCAATACCGCGAAGTGCTGTCCATGCCCGCCAACGTCGCCAAGCTGCGCGCCAACGGGCGGATCTGATCACGTGCTCACCATTCGTTTCGACAAGCTGGGCATGAAGCCCGGGGATCTGGTCCTCGATGTCGGCGCCGGTTTCGGTCGCCACTGTTTCGAGGTTGCCCGCCGTGGCGGTCACGTGGTTGCGCTCGACTACGCCGCCGACGAGGTGCTCAGCACCCGGGCGACGCTGGGTGGCATGGTCGACGCTGGCGAGATCCCGCTTGATCGGTATGTGGGCGTGCTGCGCGGCGACGGTACGCAGCTGCCGTTTGCGGACAACACCTTCGACATCGTGATCACCAGCGAGGTGCTCGAGCACATCCAGAACGATGTCGCTGCCATCGCCGAGATGATCCGCGTGCTGAAGCCGGGCGGCCGCTTCGCCGGCACCGTACCCACCTGGTTCCCCGAGAAGATCAACTGGATGCTCAGCGACGAATACCACGCCCCCAAGTCGGTGGGCGGCCACGTGCGCATCTATACCGAGACCGAACTGAAGGCGAAACTGCGCTCATCAGGGCTCATCGTCACGGGCAGCCATCACGCCCACGCGCTGCACTCACCGTACTGGTGGCTGAAGTGCGCCGTGGGGCCCCGCCGCGAGGACAGCCGGGCGGTCAACGCGTACAAGAAGTTCCTCGAATGGGACATCATCGAGCAACCACGCTCCACTCGTCTGGCCGAGCGCGTGCTCAGTCCAGTGCTCGGCAAGAGCCTTGCGGTCTACGGCACCAAACCCATTGACAGTCTGGTGCCGTCGGCATGAGCCGTGTACCCCACATCGACGACGTCATCACCAGCGAGGAGATCTGCCTCACGGCACATTCCATCGCCTCGCTGCAGCTGCCGACGGGCATGATCCCGTGGTTCGTCGGCGGGCACTGCGATCCCTGGAACCACGTCGAGACTGCAATGGCGCTCGATGTCGCCGGCCTGCACACCAACGCCGAGGCAGCGTACGAATGGCTCGTCGACATGCAACGTCCCGAGGGAAGCTGGAACAACTACTACCTCCCCGACGGAAGCGTCGAGGACATCAAGCTGGACACCAACGTGTGCGCGTACATCGCTGCCGGCGTGTGGCACCACTGGCTCTGCACATGGGACCGGGCCTTTGTCGATCACCTCTGGCCCACGGTCGAACGGGCCGTCGAATGGGTACTCAGCATGCGTCGGGCCGATGGCACCATGCTGTGGGCGTGCGAACCCGACGGACGACCATGGGACTACGCCCTCCTCACCGGTTCCAGCAGCATCATGCACTCGTTGCAATGCGCAGCCAAACTGGCCGATCTCATCAACGAGCCGCGCCCCGAATGGCTCGCCGCTGCCGAGGTCCTGCGTGGCGTCATCTCCACCCAGGCCGATACTGCCTTCGAGCCCAAGACACGCTGGGCGATGGACTGGTACTACCCGATCCTCACCGGCGCCATGACCGGCGAGGACGCCAAGGCGCGCCTGGCTGACGGATGGGACCTGTTCGCGATGGAGGGCCGGGGCATTCGTTGCGTCAGCGACGAGCCATGGGTCACGGCGTCAGAGACCGCCGAGGCAGCACTGTCCTTCGCCGCCATCGGCGACGTTGCCACTGCGACCGACCTGTTGCGCTGGACACGTGCCCACCGCTGCGACGATGGCGCCTACAGCACCGGCATCGTGTACCCGTCGCTCGAGCGATTCCCTGCCGGCGAACGCTCCGCCTACACCGGAGCTGCGGTCATCCTGGCCGCCGATGCCATCTCGGCGGCATCGGCCGGGAGCCGATTGTTTGTACCGGCCCCGCCGACCGACTAAACCCGTAGCGTGACAACGCTGCCAACCTCTGCATCCCTCTCCGCCCTCGCCGCGTCAGCCCTGAGCGCATGTGGCGCAGACCTCTCGCTGGCCTCCGGCGCCCACGCCGTGCGTTCCCCCATCACCGGTCTGCAGTTCGGCCAGGTCGGCGCCGAGATGGGGGCCGCAGACGCCGTCGATCAGGCCGTCGGGCGCGCCACCGAAGCGTTCGCCATCTGGCGCACCACGCCCGCCCCGCGCCGTGCCGAGGTGGTGCGCCATCTTGCCGACCTGCTGCGCGCCCACATCGGAGATCTCGCCACGCTCGTGTCCATCGAGGCCGGCAAGATCCGCAGCGAGGCACTCGGCGAGGTGCAGGAGATGATCGACATCTGCGACTTCGCCGTCGGGCTCAGCCGCACGATGGGCGGCCACACCATGTCCTCCGAGCGCCCCGGCCACCGCCTGATGGAGACCTGGCATCCCATCGGCCCGGTCGGCGTGATCTCGGCGTTCAACTTCCCCGTGGCGGTGTGGAGTTGGAACACGACGCTGGCGCTGGTCTGCGGTAACCCGGTGATCTGGAAGCCCAGCAACCTCACCCCGCTCACCGCCCTGGCGTCGCAGGCGCTCTACGAACGGGCCGCCCAGCGTGCCGGCGCACCGGCGGGCCTCAGCCAGGTGCTTCTCGGCGGTGCCGATGTGGGGGCCGCGTTGGTGGCCCATCCCGCAGTCGCGCTGATCAGCGCTACCGGGTCCACCGCCATGGGCGCTCGCGTGGCGCCCGTGGTGGCCTCACGGTTCGGCCGCGTCATCCTCGAGCTCGGCGGCAACAACGCTGCCATCGTCGCCCCCTCGGCCGACTTCGAGCTGGTCGTACGCGGGGTCACCTTCTCTGCCGCAGGTACTGCCGGGCAGCGATGCACGACGTTGCGCCGAGTCATCGTGCACAGCAGCCGTCACGACGAACTGGTCGAGCGCCTCGCCGCCGCCTACGCATCGCTACCGGTGGGCAACCCGTTCGAATCCACCACCCTGGTCGGCCCGCTCATCACCACCGCAGCGTTCGACAAGATGAGCTCTGCCATCGCCGCCGCTCGCGCTGACGGTGGGCAACTGGTCGTGGGCGGCGAGCGTCTGTACGCCGACGATGCTCCCGATGCCGCCTATACCCGTCCGGCCATTGTCACCATGCCAGCACAGACGGCGATCGTTGCAGAAGAAACATTTGCCCCGCTGCTCTACGTGATGCGTTACGACACGTTCGATGAGGCCATCGCGCTGCACAACGACGTGCCCCAGGGACTCGCCAGCAGCATCTTCACCACCGATGTACGCGAGGCCGAGCGTTTCTGTGCATCCGATGGCAGCGACTGCGGTATTGCAAACGTCAACATCGGCCCCTCGGGTGCCGAGATCGGCGGGGCGTTCGGCGGCGAGAAGACCACCGGCGGCGGGCGCGAGAGCGGCAGCGATGCGTGGAAGGCCTACATGCGCCGCGCCACCAATACGGTCAACTACTCCAACGAACTGCCGCTCGCGCAGGGCGTGGAGTTCGTGTAACCCGGTTCGTGTAACCCGGTTCGTGCGCCCCACCGAGCGCGGCGGGGGTGGGTGCCCTCGCTCACGCCGTGAGGATCAGGGCCGAACGCAACGCAGAACGTGCAGTGAGCCCGTGGCCGACTGCAACTCGAACCGGCCGCTGGAGATCGCCGGCAGAAAGATCTGCTCGTACGGTGCCCGGCCGCCATCGGCTGGATCGGCGAACACATCGTGGATCGCCAAGGTGCCACCGACCGCCACATGCGGTGTCCAACCCTGATAGTCGGCCCGCGCCGGCTCGACGCCATGGCCGCCATCGATGAACAAGAACGCGAGCGGTGTACCCCAGCAACGCGCGACTGCGGGCGATTGGCCAACCACGGCGACCACGAAATCCTCGACGCCCGCGTCGTAGATGGCGGCCCTGAAGATGGGCAGGGTGTCCATCCGGCCGATGCGCGGATCGATCACCGTGGGATCATGATGCTCCCACCCGGCTTGATTCTCTTCGGAGCCGCGGTGATGGTCGACAGCGAACACCACGGTGGAACACTCCTGCGCTGCAGCACCGAGCCACACGGTGGACCGGCCGCAGTATGAGCCGACCTCGAGGAACGCCAAACCGGGGCACTGGGCGCCCGCAGCCACGGCGGCCTCGTACAGCGCATCACCCTCGTCGGCGGGCATGAACCCCTTGGCAGCGAGCGCATGAGCCCGCCACGCGGCAGAGATCACCACTGGTCCCAGTGGATGATCGAATCGGGGGCTGGCCGCGCAGCCGGCTTGAAGTCGGTGCCCACGGTAAATGCCAACGGGGTGAGGCAGGCCTGTTGCACCTGGTCGAACGGGATACCAACGATGTCGGCCACCGCTTGTTCCATCATCAGGTGGACCGTGGTCCACGCAGTGCCCAGACCGCGAGCACGCGCCGCGAGCATGAAGCTCCAGGTTGCCGGCAAGACGTTGCCAAGCATCGATGCGGCCATCATCGCCGGCGCACCATCAACACGACCACCAGCGGTGCACGCAAGCACCAGCACCGGGGCGTCGCCCATGTGCTCGCCGAGGTAATCGGCGCTGCCGGCCGACCTCATTTGCTGGGCCTGCGCGTTCTGCTCGCCCTTGTCGATACTGCCGATGTAGACGCCGTCCATGCTCTGGTAGATGCTGTAGCACTGGCGGTAGACGTCGCCGATCGCCTTGCGCTTGGCTTCATCACGAACGACGACGAACTGCATGGTCATGTCGTTCGACCCGCTGGGTGACTGCATGGCCAGACCAACGCATTCGCGAATGAGATCGTCGGGGACAGCACGGGAGAAGTCGAGTCGCTTGCGCACCGCACGGGTGGTGCTGAGCAGCTGGTCTGGGTCGAGAGGAAGAAGTGCCATCAATGCACCATAATCGCCTGACGTCGTCGGGATCGAACGGGTGGTATCGCCTGATCCATGCCAACATGTACGGATGCAGGAAGCCCTCGACGATCTCGTGAAGCTGCTCGACCTCGAAGCGATCGAGGTCAACATCTTCCGCGGCCGCTCCCCCGACGAGAACCGTCAACGCGTGTTCGGCGGCCAGGTGGCCGGCCAGGCGCTGGTGGCCGCAGCGCGCACCGTCGATGATCCCGGGCGCATGGTGCACTCGCTGCACGCCTACTTCCTGCGGCCGGGCGACCCAAACGTGCCGATCCTGTACGAGGTGGACCGCCTCCGCGATGGCCGCAGCTTCACCACCCGGCGCGTCGTGGCAATTCAGCACGGCAAGGTCATCTTCAACCTGCAGGCCAGTTTCCACGTGGCCGAGGAAGGACCCGACCATCAGATCACCATGCCAGCGGGTCTTGCCGACCCCGATACCCTGCCCGACTTCAAGACCCGGATGGAGCCGTACAAGGAGCAGATGGGCGGGTGGTATGACCAACCACGTCCCATCGATCTGCGCTATGTCGACAACGACCCGATCAGCCGCAAGGGTAAGCCCGCAGTCGGCCAGCAGGTGTGGCTACGCGCCGACGGTGTGCTGCCGGCCGACCCCACCCTGGCTGCATGCATCGTCACCTACGCCAGCGACATGACCCTGCTCGACACCACCGTGCTGCCGTTCGGCCTGTCGTGGGACAGCCCCGGTCTCCAGATGGCCAGCCTCGACCATGCGATGTGGTTCCACAGGCCGTTCCGTGCCGACGAATGGTTGCTCTACGATCAGGGCGCCATCTCCACCAATGGTGCGCGCGGGTTGGCCGGTGGGGCCATCTACCGCCAGGACGGCACGTTGGCCGTCACCGTGGTGCAGGAGGGACTGGCGCGGGTCGGTCAGTGAGACATCTCGTCGTTGGTGCCTCTCTGGCGCTCGCCGTCATCGCCGCTGCCTGCGGGAGCGACGCCAGACCCACTGCAACCAGCACTCCGGCGACATCGGCCCCACCGGCGACATCGCCGCCGACGGCGACCGACCCTGCGACGCCGGCGACCGACCCTGCGACGCCGAGCGCGCCGCTGTCCGCCGAGCAGATCGTGTTCAGGCGCATCGCCACGGTGCACGGCGCGCTCGACATTGCCCACCGCAGCGGTGACGACACCATGTTCGTGGTCAGCCGCGACGGGTTCGTCGCCGCAGTGCGCAACGCCACGGTTGCCGACGGGCACGTGCTCGACATCAGCTCCATCATCGTGTCCGGCAACGAACAGGGCCTGCTCGGCATGGCGTTCGCCGCCGACGGCGAGCATGCGTATGTCGACTACACAGATCGCGACGGCAACACCGTGATCGCCGAGTTCGCAGTGGGCAGCAACGGCACGTTCGATCCCGCCAGCAGGCGCGAGCTGCTCACGATCAACCAGCCGTACCCGAACCACAACGGCGGCGCGATACGGTTCGGCCCCGACGGCCTGCTGTACATCGGCATGGGTGACGGCGGCAGCGGCGGCGATCCGGATCGCCGGGCCCTCGACACCGGCGACCTGCTCGGCAAGATCCTGCGCATCGACCCCACACCGAGCGCCGGCCGGCCCTACACGATCCCAGCCGACAACCCGTTCATCAATGTTCCAGGTGCACGGCCCGAGATCTGGTCGATCGGCCTGCGCAACCCGTGGCGCTTCAACTTCGATCGCACCAACGGCGACCTCTGGATCGCCGACGTGGGCCAGGACCAGTGGGAGGAGATCGACGTGGCCACCGCCAGCACTGGTGCCGGCCGTGGTGCCAACTTCGGCTGGAGCGCGTTCGAGGGCACCCACCGGTTCAACGAGGACCAGCCCGCCGACGGCGTCACGATGCCGATCTTCGAGTACCCGCACGGCTCGGCCGGGTGCTCGATCGCTGGCGGCGTTCGCTACCGCGGATCGGCGATCCCATCGCTCGTCGGCTGGTACGTCTTCGGTGATTACTGCAGCGGGCGGGTGCAGGCGTTACAGGTCAACGCGGACAACACCGCGGGTCGTGTCGTCGACCTCGGTGCTGATGTCGCCGGACTCGCCGGCATCAGCCAGGCCCCGAACGGCGAGTTGTACGTGCTCTCGGTCGAGACCGGCAACGTGTTCGCTGTGCAGCCTGTCAGCTGACCCGCTCGAACTTCAGCTCGCGTCTCAGGGGATCGCTGGACACCAGCCGCACGCGTACCCCGTCGCCAGGGTTCACACCGTGGGCGGCCACCCGGGCGAGCACCGCTGGATCACACAGCTGTATGCGCGCTCCACGACTGTCGTCGTCGGTCACCACGGCATCGAACACCTGGCCCTCGCGCCCACGCAACATCACGGCTTCGACCATGTCGATCACGCTGCGCTCTATACGCGACGAGCGCGCGTCAGCATGCTGCATCACAGCGGGCAAGCGGGTGAAGGCCTCCTGCACGTCGTCGGGCACCGGCTGGCCGTTGGCGACAGCGAGTCCAGCAGCAACCACATAGCGGTCAGCGAGCCGGCGGAGCGGCGCGGTGCCGTGGCAGTACGTTGCGGCCATCGCCGAATGCCACGGCGTGACGCCCGGGGTGAACGGCGCATAGCTGGCCCCACCGGCAGCACGACGAGCGGCGATCAAAAAGGCTGCGTTGGCGGGGCTGTCCAGCGCAAGCATGCGCTCGAAGGCGCGCAGGTCGATGCTCTCGGGCCACCGCAGGCCCAATGCCCTTGCAGCGTGACGCAAGCTGGCAACACGGGCGGCGTCGGGTTCGGGCATCACCCGGAACAGCCCGGTGTGAGCTGAGTACAACGCCTGGGCGACGGCCATGTTCGTGGCCAGCGACATGGCTGCGTTGCTGTCCTCGTTGGGTAGCCGTGGCCGGAACTCAATGCGGTACCCGTGATCGCCGTCGGTCACGACCTCCTGCTCGGGCGTCTCGGTTCTGCTGGCGCCACGACGGTCCTCGGCTGCGGCGATGCGTGCTGCGAAGTCGGTGAACGCCTCTGGCAACT
>WLMZ01000029.1 GCA_009726095.1 Actinomycetota bacterium | reverse complement strand
TGACCGGCAGCGCCCAGAACGGTCGCGCGTATGGTGCGATCAAAGTCGACGCCGCTGGTGCAGCAACCGGCACCGGCACCGAAACACTCGCCGACGCGAAGAACCTGTGCACCGCCAACACCCAAGCCGGCACGAGTCCTACGTTGGTGCAGCGCAGCTACTACGACGGCTGGCGCACCATCATCAACTGGTCCCAAGACCCCGGCACGCCGGCGGTGATGGCGTTCACCACCATCGACGCCACCGGGCAGTACACGTCGATGGCGATCGGCACGGACAACTTCCCGGTCATCAGCTACTGGGACAACACGCATTTCAGTTTGCGGGTCGCGCACTGCAACAACGCGGAGTGCAGCGGCACTACAGACCTGACCACCGTTGACGCCACCGGTTTCACGGGGATGTACCCATCGATCACGATCGGTACGGACCACTTCCCGGTCATCTCCTACTACGACGCAGCGAATGGTGACTTGCGGGTCGCACACTGCGACAACGCAGCTTGCACCACCTCGACCAAGACCACTGTTGACGCCACCGGCAACACCGGGTGGTACACGTCGGTGGCGATCGGCACGGACAACTTCCCGGTCATCTCCTACTACGACGGCTCGAATGGTGACTTGCGGGTCGCGCACTGCGACAACGCAGCCTGCACCACCTCGACCAAGACCACCGTTGACGCCACCGGCAACACCGGGGACCACCCGTCGATAGCGATCGGGACGGATGGGTTCCCGGTCATCTCCTACAAGGACCAAACGAATAGTGATTTGCGGGTCGCGCACTGCATCAACGTGACCTGCAGCGGCGCCACAAACCTGACCACCGTTGACGCCACCGGCACCACCGGGTTGGATGGGTCGATCACGATTGGATCGGACCACTTCCCGGTCATCTCCTACATGAACAACACGAATGGTGATTTGCGGGTTGCGCACTGTGATAACACAGCGTGCACCAGCTCGACCAACGCCGCTGTTGATACCACCGGCGTCACAGGGCAGTACACGTCGGTGGCGCTCGGCGCGGACCACCTCCCGGTCATCTCCTACCACGACGCCACGAATAGTCGCTTGCGGGTGGTGCACTGCATCAACGTGACGTGCACACCGTGACCGTTCGCCGCTGAAGCGGCCCACCCACTCGGCAACCGTGCCCGACGACGCCGAGAAGCGCCACCACGAGTTACGGCAGCTCCAGGCGCGCCCGCACCGAACGGAGCGCTCCGATCAGACCATCGTCGGCGATCGCGATGGCCTCGTCCCACGAGAACCAGCGTGCGTCGGGGCTCTCGCCCGCAGGCGGCGCCGGATCGTCATCGCCGGCGAGCAGCAGGTACCGCAGATCGAGATGGGTGTGGCCACGCGGCCCGGGGTGCACATCGACGTGCACCAGTTCGGGGCCCGTCAGAGGGTGCGCCACGCTCAGCCCCGTTTCCTCCTGGGTTTCGCGTAGCGCTCCCTCCCAGGGCAGCTCGCCGGCCTCGATGTGACCGCCCGGCTGCAACCAGATGCCGAGCCGCTTGTGCAGGTGCAGCACCACACCGCGGGAGCCGGTCACGATGGCCGAACCCGTGACGTGCACCGGATCCGCATGCTCGCTGAACGGCTGCTCGAGACGATCGAGGTGTTCGATGAAGTCGATCAGCGAGCGCGCCTCGCGCTGGTCCACGGGCACGCGGGCCAACACTGCAGTGCGGAGTTCCAGACGAGTATCGATGACGTCACCGTAGCGACCGAACCCACTCAGCGCGTCGCAGCCAGCCGCATGGCGAGGACCGGTTGGGCCCTTTGTCAAAAATGTCAAGAAATCTTCTTTAGTCGCAACCAGTTCGCGCCGATAGATCACTGACCGAGTAGACGGCACCACCACCCGACACACCACCCGACCATCAAACGACTGACGGAAGAACTCTCATGGCTGAACCTGACGCACAACTTGCACCGCGGGTATTGATCGCCGTTGGTGACCCACTCCTGCGTCGTGTTGCATCCTCGGGGCTGCGCGACCGGGGATTCTCCGTGAGCGCCACCAACGAGGAATCGGCAGCGATCGTGTTGGCACGGTCGTTCGCCCCGGATGTGATTCTGGTCGACCTCCTGCTGCACGGCCCCGGCGGTGGCACGTTGTTCGATGCACTGCGTGGTTCTGCCGATTGCTATCTCGTCGGCCTTGCGCCACCCGATTCCGAGGACTCACGTATCCGTGCGCTGCGCGCCGGCGCCGACGACGCCGTGTCGTTGCCGATCTCGGCCGACGAGCTCGCTGCCCGCTGCCAGGCGCTGCTGCGCCGGCCCCGTCAACTGCACGCCCGCTGGGACCCGATGGCAGCGTCGATGGTGCGGATCGGGCCGATGCAGGTCGATCTCGGCCGCAAGGAACTCCGCGTGCGCAACCACGACGTACCCGTAACCCGTATCGAGTTCGCCCTCTTCGAACAGCTCTGCCGCAGACCTGCCGAGGTGTGCTCACGGGTGCACCTGCTCGAGCAGGTCTGGGGACCGAATTGGGTCGGCGACACACACGTGGTCGATGTGCACCTGTCGAACCTGCGCCGCAAGCTGCAACGCCATGCCCCAGAGCTGCGCTTCATCCACACCGTGCGCGGTATCGGATTCCGCCTCAGCAACGACCTGTTGCGTGCCGAACGTGATCGCCGCGACGACACGATGGGCGCCACCGCCTGACAGCACGTGCCTGACGGGTCAGGACCAGATGGCGGTCACCCACCACTGTTGATGTTCCACCACGGCCAGCAGTGCCGCGCCACGATCGGTGGTGAACTGGAACCGGGCCATGCGGCGATGCTGGTGGGGGTCCCACCACCGTTCGTCGAGCGGCCACGGGCCCGCCCATGCAGTGATGGCCTGGGCGGCACGGCCCTGCACGGACACGGTGTGGGGCAGCGCGCTGAGCCCTCCGCGGCCGTTGACCCGGACAACGCGACCAACGGCATCGAACACCTCAGCGGGCAGGGCCTCGGGCATCACCGTGGCCGGTGAGGGCGCCGGGAGCTGACCGGGCCAGGGCATGTCGGTGACGGCCAATCGTTCGGTGGGCTCGGCGACATCGGCCTGATCCACCGAGACCCATGTGTAGGCATCGCCGGGCTGACGGCCGCCTCGCCAGACGGGAACCAGCACCTGCTGGCCACCGATGAGGCCGGCGACGCGGGCCACTGCACGCGCCGCCCATTCGTCGACCTCGCTGCGGCCGCCCCAGAAACCCAGTTGGCTACCATCGTCGGGGCGCACCTCATCGGGGATGAGCCGCAACAGCACCACGCCCCCACTCAGCCCACCGGGCTGTTGGATCCATCCGTCGAGTTGCCAGCGCACGCGTTCGATGATGGTGGCCACACTCAGCCCGTTGGGGCGGTACCAGAGATGTTCGCTGCGCTCGCCGTGCTCGGTCTCGGCACACACGACAAGGCGCGTGCACACCCGCCCATCGGCAGCCAGCAACCCATGCAGTTGCTGGGCGAGATGCTTGGCGGCGAACACCAGCGGATCGAGCATGTGGACCGGCTCGTCGAAGGTCAACGCGACGAACAACTCCGGTGGTGGGGCCGCCGTACCGGGCGGCCGATCGTCGCCGCCGGAGGCGATGCGATGGGCGAACGCCCCCACCGGGCCGAAGCGCGCCAGGACATCGGCACCCGCCAGCGCGGCGAGATCGCCGAGACAACGCAAGCCGAGCCGGGACAACAAGTCGACGGTGCCGGCCGCGATACCCCCGACGACGAGCAGCGTGGACACCGGCAACGGCGACAGATACGCGCTGGTGGCAGCGATGCCCGGATCGATGATGACGGGTTCCGGCACACGCCCGGATTGACCGGCCGATTGACTGGCCGATTGACTGGCTGATTGACTGGCCGATTGACTGGCCGATTGACTGGCTGATCGGCGTGCGGCGATGCCGGCAGCGAACCGGCCATCGCCGATGCCGATGCCGACACAGGCACCGGGCACCGCCTCGCGCACCAGTCGGGCAACCCGTTGGGCCATGTCGTGCTCGCCACCGAAGTAACGTGCCGGGCCCCGGGTCAGGAACGTGAGCGACCCCGGTTCGGTGGTCTCGAGGCGTGGCACCATCTGCGCCACACTGCGGGCAGCGGCCTCGAAGGCACGCCCGTCGCGGGCAGGATCGTGATCGATGAGACGCAGCACCGGGCAGATGCGCTGAGCCTCGCGTCGACGATGGCCCTGATGTACGCCAGCAGCCGCAGCAGCAGGCGTACGGGCCACGACACGGTTGGCATGCAGTACCGCTGCCGGTTCGAGCGGTGATGCCCCGGCAGCGACCACCGACCAGTCGGGACACCACACCACGGTCAGGCGCGGTGACGGCTGATGATCGCCCATGACTACCCGGTCCACCGAAAGGCAACGGCCGCCGTGCCAGCCGGACCCGTGCCAGCCGGACCCGTGCCAGCCGGACCCGATACAGCCGGACCCGATGCTGCTTCGATGCCGCCTTGCGGACCGGGAAGCCACACCTCGGCCTGGCGCGCTCGGGCCATTCGCCGACCACTGGCCGACACGGTGAGCCGGCGCTGCACTAGACGGCCCGTGCCGTCGCCCAACCCCTCCCACCTACCAGCATGTGCGCTGATGATCAGATCGCAGGCGAACTGCCCGGGATCGCCCACCACCACCAGGACGCCACCACGGGCCTGCAGCCGCGCCTGCAGTCGTCGGGCGGACCCGGACCGCAACTGAGCGGCGCCACGCACGAGCACGAGGTCGAAACCGTCGATGAGCGCTGCGAGCATGTTGGCCCAGACGGCTTCGCCGAGATCGGTGGTGTCGGCCACCATCACCAGTCGTTCCAGCGCCACACCCACTTCGCGCGCGGCGCACAGGCCCAACGTGGGGAGCCCCACCACCGCCAACCACGAACCCGCCGCTGATGCCCCCGCCACCGCCGCCAGGGCGATGGACACCGCCGCTGGACCCTGGCAACCAATGATGGAACCACGGGTGAGCCCGGCGTCAGGGAAGAGCGACCCGAGCGCTGGCACCACCGGCAACAGACGATCGCGAGCAGACGACACCGACATGGTCACTGGGACCAGTTGTGCCAGTCGCTCGTGACGGGCCTGCAGTGAACCACGCTCCATGCGTGCACTATACCGAACAGGTGTTCGATCTGTCGAAGGGCGCTGCGCAGCGGCAGCGCTCTACGACGCGCTCTCCGACGCGCCCTCCGACGCGCCCTCCGACGCGCCGCCTGGGCCGAGACACGCATTGAGGACGGCCACGAACTGGGCTCCGTCTGCAGCGAAATCATCCGCACCCAGAGCCAGGGCGTGATCGCGGTCGATCACCGCTCTTCCTCCGGCCACCACGTGCACCGTTGGCGCCACCCCGCGTACGGCGGCGATGGCATCCTGGGCTGCGCCGAGATGCTCGGCGATGCTGACCGACACCCCCACCGCAGCCACCGACCCAGCCGCCACAACCGCATGCGCGAAACTGGCCGCTGGCACATCGGCGCCGAGATCGAACACCTCCCACCCGGCCTGGCGGACCAGGTCAGCGAGCATTGCGATCGGCAACGAATGCCGTTCGCCCGATGGCGCACCGACGATGACCACGCCGCGCGTGCGGCCACGCCGAGCGAACCGGGGGCCGAGACGCCCGATGAGGCGCATCGCGATGCCGCTGGCGCGGTGTTCGACCGAGATGTCCAGTTCGCCGGCAGCCCACCGGGCGCCAATGGACGTGAGCGCCGGCGACAACACCCCGACATAGACGTCCTCCAGATCGGCGCCGGCACCGAGCGCTGCCTCGATCACGCCCCACGCACCCTGCGCATCACCGGCGATCAGGCGCTGTTCCAGGCGTTCGGCCCACGGGGCCCGACGACGGCTGCCGGCAACGGCCTCGGCGACACCGATGGCCTGTTCGCCGGAGGCACCCACGCGGAAGGCGTCAAGATCGGCGGGCGCAACACGCCAGGTGCCACCCACCTTGGTTGCCGGCAACAGACCCAGGCGCACATAGCGGTAGGCCGTCATGTAGTGAACACCGAGAACAGCGGCTGCCTCGTGCAAGGTCAGTTCTGCTTCACCCACGACATGCCCTCCCCGGCGCCACGGTAGAACCATCGTGCCAACGATGCGTAACCGGGCTCGACAATCTGCAGTGCCCACCCAGATCGGGCGCCACGACACCGGGCCACATCGGGTGCTGGCGAACCCTCGAACAGCGCCCGACCGATCGGCAGCTCAACCGGCCTGCGCGGCCTTCCATTTGGCCATCGCCGCACGGCTGCGTTCGAGTAGTGCAGCAGGGACACGCTGTTCGATCTCGCTGAGACCCCCGCCTGCGCCCGATGGGGCAGCGCCTGCTGCGACATCAGGCTCTTCTGCCGGCACGAGATCCTCGAACGCCGGCGGGGCCATTCCCGGCTTCCAGTACTGATACATGTCACGAATGACGCCGAACAGGCCATCGGCGGTGCAACCCTTGCCCAAGTCGACCGTGACCGTGTTCATGTACACGTGCACGCTCGCAACCTGGCCCGTACCGAACAGTCGGCGGGCAAGCTCAGCGGCGGGCCGTGGGCCGACCGCCTCGAGCGCGGAGGAGAACTTCTCGTGCCCGGAACCGGTGAGGTTACGGTTGAGCTCGTACCGCACCATCCCGGGGATGGTGCTCTTGTTCTCGATGACGCCGACGAGTTGACCCATGGCTGCACACGCTACTTCGCAGCCGGGGCCGCGACCTATCCCGGCGCACCCGAGCCGCCGATGGACGGATGACCCCGGCAGATGACCAAGGGTCGCCCCAGCTAGAAGCCGGGCGCCCGACACCACTACGTTGAGGGCATGGCTGATATCTCCATCGAAGAGTTCAAGACCCAGGCCGAGGCCTTCCTCGCAGCAAACGCACCTCGCAAGGAAGCCGAGCAGAAGTTCGTCTGGGGCCAGGGCTCTGACAAGGTGGCGATGTTCGAGGAGAAGGACAAAGCAGACGAGGCCGCCGATCTGCAGCGCGCCTGCGACTGGCGGGCCAAGAAGTTCGACGCCGGCTACGGCTGGATCAGCGGGCCGAAGGAGTTCGGCGGCAGCGAGCTACCCAACGCCTATCAGCGTTCGTTCGATTCGCTCGAGGGCCAGTTCCAGACACCGAACCAGAGCTACTTCACCATCGGCCTTGGCATGGTGGCGCCCACCATTGCAGTACACGCCAGCCAGACCGCCAAGGACCTGTACCTCAAGAAGATGTATCGCGCCGACATCGTCGGCTGCCAGTTGTTCAGCGAGCCCGGAGCCGGCAGCGACCTGGCCAGCCTGCAGACCAAGGCCGAGCGCGACGGCGACGTGTGGGTGATCACCGGGCAGAAGGTGTGGACCAGTGGGGCGCACTACAGCGACATCGGTGAGATCATCGCCCGCACCGACCCGCACCTGCCCAAGCACAAGGGCCTCACCGGCTTCATCGTCGACATGCGCGATCCCGCCGTCGAGATCCGTCCGCTGCGCCAGATGACCGGCGGCGCCAGCTTCAACGAGGTGTTCTTCAACGAGCTGCGCGTGCCCGACGATCATCGTCTCGGCGACCTCAACAACGGCTGGAACGTGGCCCTGACCACGCTGATGAACGAGCGCGCCGCCATCGGCGCCGGCGGTGGCGGCGGCGGCGGGCTGTACACGCGCATCATCGAGATGACCCGCCACTTCGGCCTGTCGGACGACCCCGTGACCCGCCAGATGTTGGCGAACCTGCTCATCCACAACAAGGTGTCCGGCTACAACAACCAGCGGGCGATGGACAAGATCAAAGCCGGCGCACTGCCCGGCCCGGAGATGAGCATGGCCAAGCTGGCCGGCACGATGAACATGAAGCGCCTCGGCGACTTCGTGTCACACGTGCTCGGCGCCAAGATGGTTGCCGACAGCGGCGAATGGGGCACCTACGCCTGGAGCCAACTGATCCTGGGTACCCCGGGCGGCCGCATCGCCGGCGGCAGCGACGAGGTCATGCGCAACATCGTCGGCGAGCGCGTGCTCGGCCTGCCCAAGGACGCCGGCATCGATTCGAAGAGCCCGTTCAACGAGCTCAAGGTCGGCACCCAGACCAACTGAGATCCGGCGCGGCCCGGTCCAGCACGGGTGACCGTCAGCGCAAGATGTTGACGGCGCGCGAGATCACCAGCGCAATGGTGCACAACGACACCGCCGTCTGCAGCATCATCATCAACTTTGCGCGCTGCGTCATCGGCAACACGTCGGTGGGGCTGAAGGCCGTGGCGTTGGTGAACGACAGGTACAGGTAATCCACGAACGACGACTGCCAATCGGGTGGCGCCAGATCCTGGGCCTGCATCTGCGGGAACAAGAAGTCGGGATGTGCCCGGGTGCCCTTGGCGCGTTCGGCGGGGCCGCCGCGGTCCATCTGCCAGTACCACAGGGAGAACGCGATCATGTTGGTGATCCAGATCGCCGCCCCGTTCTTCAGCAGCTCGGTCGCTTCGGGGCTCTCGGTACCACGCAACAACCCGCGGATGAGCAGGACCGCGGAGATCGCGTTGGCGAGGCTGACGACGGCGATCATGATCAGCTCGAACACGCGCAGCAGCGATGACGCCTTGCGCTTGCGTCCGGGGTTCAGGGTGAACAGCGAGAGCAGCAACAGTGCCTGCACCGCGGGGAGCAACCAGTGCGGACGGATGGTGAGATGGCGCGGCAGCACGATCTGCAAGAAGATGGCCACGCCGAGCACGACCGAGACCTGCCAACGCGGTTCTTCTTGGGTGACCCGGCGCCATGTCGGCGCCAGCCCCTCGGCCATCCGCTTGGCGGTGTTCACTCCCGGGTCGAGGATGCGCTCGAGGAACGACTCGGGCCCAGCGAGGATGTCGCCGTCGTTGTCGCCCTGTTCGGGATCGACTCCCTGATCATCGGGCGCTGCAGCATCGTCGGGCACCGGCACATCGTACTGAGCGCGTCGCGCCACCTCGGTGCGTGTACGGCGCCGACCTGATCCCAAAAGGGGACTTTCGTCCCTATCCATTCGACCCGACCCCGTACACGCTTGTAGCTGGTTTCGTGGTTCAGCAGTCAGCCACTCTCAACAGATCTCGAACGGGTCGAGCTGATTGGAGTGACGATGAACGCCGACCGGAAGCAGCCCAGCGACAGGCCCGACGGTTCCGTGCTCGGCGAGACGCTCCCGCCACGGGTCCTGCTCGTCGGGCGGCCCGGCGCGGGCAAGGGCACACAGGGCATTCGCCTGGCCAAGCGGCTCGGTGTGCAGTATTTCTCCACCGGCGACCTACTGCGCCGCGAGATCGCTGCAGCCACGTCGCTCGGTCGCGCCGTCGAATCCGTGGTGCGTTCAGGCGAGCTCATCCCCACCGTTCTCATGATTGCCATTGTCGAGTCGTGCCTGAGCGGCGACGGCTATGTGCTCGACGGATTTCCCCGGACCGTCGAGCAAGCCGTCGCCGTGACCTCGCATCCCACGATCGCGCCGCACCGGGCGATCGAGATCACCGTGCCGCCAGCGGTCGCGTTGACCCGGCTGATCGAACGCGGCCGCTCCGACGACGACATCGCCGTGGTCCATCAGCGCCTGGCGGTCTTCGAGGCCGAGACCGTTCCGATGCTGCGCTACCTCGAGAGCCTCGGCATGATGCGCCTGGTCGATGGCGACGACACCACGCTGCGGGTGGCCCGCCGGGTCTGGCACGAATGCGCCGACCTGCTGGCACCGACTTCGCGGTCGACACCTTGGACATCGGACACACACCCCGCTCCCGGACCACGCAGCGGGCTCGGCGCCGTCGCTGCGGGTTGACCCCCGCGTAGGCTCCACGGCCAGATGCCGATCCGCCTGCCCACCAGACCGGCCGCGCGGGCGGTCGGCGGCCGCCGGCTACTGATCCGCACGCTCGTGGTGGTCGGGCTGGCGGTCTTTGCGTTGTTCGCCCGTCACGTGTTCGTCCCCGCAATGCGGTCGCTGCGCCACCCGCACTGGGAATGGCTACCGGTGGCTCTTGCGGCCGAAGCTGTCTCGATGGCCGCGTTCATGCGAATGCAACGCCGCACGATGATGCAGGGCGGCGTCGTCATCCCCTTGCGTAGCGCCATCGCCATCACCTACGCCGGCGATGCGATGTATCTCACCGTGCCGCTCGCCGGTACCGCCTCCAGCACCGCGTTCACCGCGCGCCAATACACCCACCATGGCGCCGACCCGGCGCTGATCACCTGGGTCCTCGGTGTCACCGGCGTGTTCTCCACGGCCGCATTCGCGATGGCCGTCGGCGTGGCGGGCATCCTCAGCGGTGGCGGGTACTCAGCCATCACCGGGGCCGTCGTCACCGTTGCCAGCATCGTCCCGGTGGTGCTGTTGTTCGTGCTGTCGCGCCACGCCACCACCCGGGCCATGCTCACCCGCCTCCTCGAGCGCCTGCTGCGCCGGCTGCAGCGCTTGTTCAAACGGCCGCGGGGCGACCCCGCCGAGGTCGCCGCAGCCGGTGTACTGCGCTTCGTGCACCTGCAGCTCAACGGGCGGGCCGGCGTGCTGATCCTGTGCTCTGCGCTCATCAATTGGCTCGCCGATGGCCTGTGCCTGGTGGCGGCGATCCAGTTCGTGGGCGAACCGGTGCCGTGGCACTCGTTGTGGATCGTGTACTCCGCCGGCGTCGGTGCCTCGGCCATCGGCATCACTCCGGCAGGTATCGGCGTGGTGGAGACGGCGATTGCCGCAACCATGGTGGCCGTGGGCATGCAGTCCGAACGGGCCCTGTCGGCAGCGTTGCTCTACCGGGCGATCAACTGTTGGCTGATCATGACCATTGGCTGGTTGGTGTATCTCAGCATGCGGCGCGAGCCGATGGCGCCGGCAGCGGCATCCGAGCCGCACGACATCATCCAGCAGGCCTGAGCCGGATCAGCCCCGAGCGGCCGAGTACGCCAACCACCGCCCGGCTTCGAAGTCGTACAACTTGCATGCCCGGGTCGTGCGGAGATACCCGGCAATGGACAGCCGCGACGAGTGCACGGTGTGCGGGTAGGCGGCGGTGATGGCTGCTGCAGCGGCCGGGAGCTGATGAAACGGAATACGTGCATCCACATGATGTGGCACATGGACGAAGATGTTGTGCATCCACAGCCGGTTGAACAGGGCCGGTATCGCGATGTTGGTGGTGCTCTCCATCTGCCCCTTGAACTGGGTCCACCCGCGCCGGGTCCACCAACGGATGTCGGTGGACACATGGTGCAGGTAGACCGTCCAGCCGATGATCTGGGTGAACACCAACAAGGGCACGACGAACAGCTTGAACGGCAACCACACCGCTGCTGTCCACCCACCGCCGAGCGCACCGATCGCCGCTGCGGCGCCCACCACGACGACCATGGCTGATCCGAGCACCGCCTTGTCTCGCACGATGGCCCGGTGGCGCTTGCCCGGCGCGCTGAACCGCCACATCTTCTCCCACCACACCACGCGCAGGTAGTAGGCACCCGATCCGATGGCCGACCACTCCAGCCGGTGCCGGGTGCGGGCCAACCGGCCCATGGCGCGGTATGCCTGGATCGTGACCGGGTGCCACACGAAGTCGAAGCCCTCGCGGGTGGTGTAGCCATGGTGAATGCGGTTGTGGCCGAGGTCCCAGGCGGTCTCCACGTGCGCACTCGGGGCCATGCAGACCTGGGCGACCAGACGGTTGACCCGACGCGACTCGAACAGCGCACCGTGAGAAGCGTCATGACCGAGCACGAAGAGCCCGGCCACGCCCAGACCAGCAACCAACCAGAGCAACAGCAGCGCCCACCAGCGATCGGTCAGCACCAGTGCGGCCAGCGCCCCGGCGTACAGGACGAATGCCTGCAGCAGAGCCCAGACCGCCCGGGACGCCGAGCGTTGATAGCACGCTGCCGGGATGACCGCCCGGACATCGTTGAGCGAATCAGTTCGCCTGGGAACCGGCGCAGCGGTCTCGATGCTCATCAACGCCGACCGTACGCTGTCGCCCTACCGAGAGGTAGGGACTTTTGGCCCAATCAGGGAACCTGCGGGGCGCCATTCCGGGGACAATGTGCCAACCTGTGGGCCGTGGATCCATCGGACATCTATGCACTCTGTCGGCAGCAACTGATCTCGCTCGCCGGGTCGATCTCTGCAGATCACGCATCGGCCCCGTTGGCCGCGACACCGCCGTGGACGGTGCTCGACGGGTACCGCCACCTCACCGGCGTCTGCGCCGACTTCCTCGACGCCAACATGGACGGCGCCGGAGGTCCGCAGTGGACCGCCGCCCAGGTGGCGTCGCGGCAGGCGCTCACCCTCGCCGAGGTCTGCGACGAGTGGGCCGAACGCGGACCGGCGTTCGAGGCGCAGATGGCTGCGGCGGGCCCGGCCATGGGCTTCGTCGCGTTCGATGCCTGGACCCACGAGCAGGACATCCGAGCCGGCATCGGCGGGCGCGGCGTGCGCAACGATGCGCGGGCCGCCGATCTTGCGCAACTGGCCCTGGCGATGGTCGAACACCGCTACGAGGCATCGGGGGCGCCTGCGTTGCTGATCCTCATCGACGGCGATCCGCATGTGCTCGGCGGCATCGGGGCCGATCCCGACATCACCCTGGGCACCTCGGCCTACGAACTGTTACGCATCATCTTCGGCCGACGCAGCGCCCGCCAGATTGCCGCCGCCAATTGGACGGGCGACCCCACCGCGGCCATCGAAGCACTCTGCGTCTTCGCGCCGCCGACGGTCGACATCGTCGACTGACACCGCCCTCACCGACCGTGGTGAATACCCTGCGCACCACAACCGTGCGGTGAACATTCGCAGAGCCCCACCGGGCGGGGCGGGCAGCGGCTACAGGTGGGCGGCAGCGGCGGCCTGGACGGCCGCAACGATGGGTTCCCAGGGAGCCTCGGCCTGACGGGTGATGGTGACGAAGTCGTTCACGCCGAAGATTGAGGCGACACCACCGGCAGCGAACACCGCTTCGGCGAACGGGTTCCCCGCAGCCGCATCGGCGCTGGCCACGTTCATCGATGCACCCAGCTTGGTATCGAGCGTGAACTTCATCGCGTTGGGGTTCGGTGTCGGGGAGGGGGAAGCAGTGGCCACGTCACGATGGTAACGAGTAGGTCGAGCGCAATTTCGCCTTCTCCACCTTGCCCATCGCGTTGTGCGGAAGTTCTGTCACCAGATGGATGCGCTTGGGCACCTTGTACGCCGCCAGCACCTGGCGCAGCGCATCGCGCAGCGCACCGGTATCGATGACGGCTCCGGGCGCGGCGACGACCACGGCCACCACCGCCTCGCCGAAATCGGCATCGGGTACGCCGACCACGGCACTGGCCGCAACACCGGGTTGAGCGTCGAGGGCCTCTTCGATCTCCTTCGGGTACACGTTCAGCCCACCCGAGATGATGAGGTCCTTCTCGCGGCCGACGATGCTCAGGTAGCCGTCGGCGTCGAAGGTGCCCACATCGCCGGTACGAAAGAAACCATCGGCGGTGAACTCGGTGTCGTTGAGGTCGGGTCGCTTCCAATAACCGCTGAACACGTTGGGACCGGCCACCTCGATGTCCCCGATGCCACCGGCGCCCAGCGGCGCACCGGTCGTTGGATCGACCACCCGCACGGAGACACCGGGCAGAGCCGGCCCGACGGTGCCCGGTTTGCGTTCGCCGTGCAACGGGTTGGAGGTGAGCATCGAGGTCTCCGACATGCCGTAGCGCTCGAGGATCACCTGCCCGGTTCGTTGTTCGAACTGGCGATGCGTCGCGGCCAGCAACGGCGCCGAACCGCTGATGATTACCCGGGCGTTCGCACACGTCGCCCGGCCGAAGCGAGCATCGGCGAGCAGGCGCGTGTAGAAGGTGGGAACTCCCATCATCACGGTGCACCGCGGCATCTCGCGCAACACCACGTCAACGTCGAAGCGAGGCGCAAGCACCATGGAGCCGCCACCGGCGATGGTGCAGTTCGTGGCCACGAACAGGCCGTGCACGTGGAACATGGGCAGCATGTGCAGCAGTCGGTCGGCGGGGACGAAGCCCCACTCGCGGGCCAGGACAAGAGCGTTCGAGGTGAGGTTGCGATGGGTGACCACCGCACCCTTCGGGCGACCGGTGGTGCCGCTGGTGTAGACCATCGCAGCGATCGTTTCAGCAGTGGGCAGGAAGGCCGGGGACGCCACCGGCCTGGTGGCGGCATCGTCCATCAGCGAGCCGCAGCCGTGCGCATCGAGCATCAGCATCGGCCGGTCGATCGCCGCCGCAGCCAGCAGTGGATCGGCGATCACCAGCACGGGTTCGGCATCGCCGAGGAGATACTCGAGTTCGCTCTCGGTCGCACCCGGGTTGAGCGGCACCAATATCGCCCCGATGCGCAGGCATGCGAGGTAGGCGATGATGGCTTCGCTGCTCTTGGCCACCTGCACCGCGACGCGATCCCCCGACGCGACGCGGTGCGCCCTGAGCGTGTGGGCCATCTGCCCAGCGAGCGACCACGCCTGATCGTAGGTGTAGGACGACAACCCCTCGATGCCCTCGATGAACGGCGCCAACGGCGCCGAGGGATGCTGCTCGAACAGCTCGATCAGGGTATGCGTGGACATCAGGACGATCTTGGCACACCGACTCCTCGGCTAGCTTGAGACGCGCGATGGAGACACGCAACGAACGCCGGGCGCTACGGGTACGAGGCGTGGTGCAGGGTGTGGGGTTCCGCCCGTTCGTGCACGTGCTCGCCAACTCGCTGCACCTTGGCGGCTTCGTGCTCAACGACGCCCAGGGCGTGCTCATCGAGGTCGAGGGCGAGCCGGCCACGCTCGACGCGTTCGTGCATCGGCTCACCGCCGAGGCACCGCCGTTGGCGCGACTGGACAGCATCGACTCCGCCGCAGCCATGCCGACCGGCACGGCGGGCTTCACGATCTCGGCATCATCGGGAGCCGGCCCCGACGGTTCCCCCGGGACGATGGCGTGGTTGCCACCCGACACCGCAGTGTGCGCCGAGTGTCTGCGCGAGCTCTTCGATCCGCTCGACCGCCGCTACCGCCACCCGTTCATCACGTGCACGAACTGCGGTCCCCGATTCACCATTGCCGTCTCATTGCCCTACGACCGCGCCAACACCACCATGGCGGATTTCGCGATGTGCGCGCCGTGCAGCACCGAGTACCACGACCCCACGAACCGCCGGTTCCACGCCCAACCGTTGGCCTGCCCCGACTGCGGCCCGCAACTCACGTTGCTCGACCCGGCACGACCGCACCACCCCCACGGCGACGCTGCGCTGCGCGCCGCGCAGCGACTGCTCGAGCAGGGGGCGATCCTGGCCGTGAAGGGCATTGGCGGTTACCACCTGATGTGCGATGCCACGAACCCGGCGGCGGTGAGCGAACTCCGTCGGCGGAAGGCCCGCGGCCGCAAACCGTTTGCAGTCATGGTTGCCGATGCCCGCGCCGTCGAGGCAACCGAGAGCCATTGCGTGGCCGCGGCCAGCGGTGCCGAGCTGGCGCTGCTGCACTCGACGCAACGACCGATCGTGCTGATCCCTCGTGGCGGACACCGCAGCGTGCTGGCGCCATCGTGGCCCGACCATGTGGCCCCCGGAGCCGCAGATGTGGGCGTGATGCTGCCCTCCGCCCCGCTGCACCATCTGCTCTTCGATGGCCTGTCCACCCGGGTGCTGGTGTGCACCTCGGCGAACCTGCGCGACGAGCCGATCGTCATCGACGACACCGAGGCCGTCACCCGCCTGGCCGGGCTGGCCGACGCCTGGTTGCTGCACGACCGTGCCATCCACACGCCCTGCGACGACAGCGTCGTGCGCGTCATCGGCAACCACGCCGTACCGCTGCGCCGATCACGCGGCTGGGCGCCACTACCGATCACGATCAGCCATGCGCCAGCACCTGTCCTGCCGGCGGTCCTGGCGCTGGGCGGCGACCTGAAGGGTGCGGTGTGTCTTGCCCAGGGCCGGCACGCATGGATGTCACAGCATCTCGGCGACCTCGGCGAACTGGCCACCTACCGGGCTGTCCGGAGCGCGATCGCACAGTTGTCGTCGTTGACCGGCATCACGCCGGAGGTCGTCGCCATCGACGCCCACCCCGGCTACCTGTCGGCACGGTTGGGCAGGGAGTTGGCCAAAGAGTGGGGGGTCCCCACGACGGTGGTGCAGCACCACCACGCTCACGTGGCCGCCGTGCTGGCCGAACGCGCACGGCCAACGCATCAGGCCGTCATCGGTGTCGCCTTCGACGGCACCGGCTACGGGTTCGACGGCACCATCTGGGGCGGCGAGTTCCTGGTAGCCACGGCGTCAGGTGCCGTGCGCGCCGCCCACCTACGCGATGTGGCGCTGCCGGGCGGTGACGCCGCCATCGAACACCCGGCGCGATCCGCCCTGGCGCACCTGTGGTCGAGCGGCTGCCCATGGGATCCGTTGCTGGCCCCGGTTGCGGCGTTCACCGCCGACGACCTGGCCGTGGTGCGCACGCAGCTGGAACGCTACGTGGCCACCATCCCCACATCCAGCATGGGCCGACTGTTCGACGCCGTGGCATCGCTGTGCGGGGTCCGCCAGACGGTGGACTACGAGGCCCAGGCGGCAATCGAGTTGGAGGCCATCGCCGATCCCACAGCGGACGGCACGTACGAGTTCGGCGCCGTCGACACCGACGGGGTGATCGACACTGCGCCGGTCATCAGGGCCGTAGTACACGACGTCCACGCCGGGGTCCCACCCGCCACCGTGTCGATGCGCTTCCACCGGGCCGTGATCGCGCTCGTGCTGCACACCTCGCAACACCTGCGCAGCACCCACGCGCTCGACACGGCGGTACTGACCGGGGGCGTGTTCCAGAACGCCTTGCTTGCGCAGGGCTGCATCGATGCCCTGGAAGCCGACGGCTTCGAGGTCCTCTGTCACCGCCTGGCGCCACCCAACGATGGCGGTCTGGCGCTGGGTCAGGCCCTGGTGGCCGCCACCCAGCTCGCTGCGGCGGCTGATCACCACCCCGTCCGCGATGCGTAAGGATAGGAAGATGTGCCTTGCCATGCCAGCACGGGTGATCTCGCGACACGAACAGGACGGTGAACACGTCGCTCTGGTCGATTTCGACGGCACCACGCGCGAGGTCATCATCTCGTTCGTGCCCGAGGTGCAGGTCGGCGACTACGTGGTCGTGCACGCCGGGGTCGCGCTGCAACGCCTCGACGAAAGAGCCGCAGCGGAAACACTTGCGCTGTTCGCGCAGATGGGGCGCGGGCCGACGAGCCCCGACGCCACATGAGATACCTCGACGAGTTCAACGATCCCGCTCTGGCACGCCGGGTGCTCGACGAGATCCATCGCATCACCACGCGTCCGTGGGCCGTGATGGAGGTGTGTGGCGGCCAGACGCATTCGATCATTCGCCACGGCATCGACCAGTTGCTCCCCGACGGCATCGAGCTGCTGCACGGCCCGGGGTGCCCGGTGTGCGTGACCCCGCTGGCGACCATCGACCGGGCGTTGGCGATTGCGGCGCTCCCCGGGGTGATCTTCTGCTCGTTCGGCGACATGCTGCGTGTGCCCGGAAGCACCCACGACCTGTTCAGCGTGAAGAGCCGCGGTGGTGACGTACGCATCGTCTACTCGCCGCTCGACGCCGTGCGCCTGGCCGCCCAGCACCCCGACCGCGAGGTGGTGTTCTTCGCTGTCGGCTTCGAGACCACGGCACCCGCCAACGCGCTCGCTGTGGACCAGGCGCGCCGTCAGGGCCTGACCAATTTCTCGCTCATCGTGTCGCACGTACTGGTGCCTCCGGCGATGGAGGCGATCCTGTCGTCACCGCGGTGTCGAGTCCAGGGCTTCCTGGCCGCCGGCCATGTGTGCGCAGTGATGGGACTCGACGACTACCACCCGCTGGCGGCCCGCCATCAGGTTCCCGTGGTCGTCACCGGGTTCGAGCCGCTCGACCTGCTCGACGGCATCCGCCGCGTCGTGGCCCAACTCGAACAGGGCAACGCCGAGGTAGAGAACGCGTATCAGCGCGTGGTCACCCCGCACGGCAACCCTGCCGCACGGGCGTTGCTCGACGCCGTGTTCGAGCCGTGCACCCGCGACTGGCGCGGCATCGGCCCGATCCCGCTCAGCGGCTGGCGGCTGCGCAGCGAATACCACTCGTTCGATGCCGAGACCCGTTTCGATGTCGGCCACATCAACGCGGTGGAGTCACCGCTGTGTCACAGCGGTGAGGTGCTGCAGGGGCTGATCACGCCGCCGGAGTGCCCAGCGTTCGGCCGGGAGTGCACCCCCCGCACACCACTCGGCGCCACGATGGTGTCCGACGAGGGCGCGTGCGCCGCCTACCACGCCCATCGGCGCATCACGGTGGGCAATGCCTGACCCCGCCGACTGGTCGTGCCCAACACCCATCGGCACCCGCGGCGAGGTGGTGATGGGCCATGGGGGTGGCGGCCGCCTGACCGCCGAGCTCGTTGCCGAGGTGTTCCAACCAGCGCTCGCCAACGACACGCTCGACCGCATGGCCGACGCCGCCGTCGTCATGGCCGGAGGAGCACGCCTGGCGATGACCACCGATGCGTTCGTGGTGCGGCCGTTGTTCTTCCCGGGCGGCGACATCGGCACGCTCGCAGTGCACGGCACCATCAACGACCTCGCGTGCGCCGGGGCCACCCCGCTGTACCTCACCGCTGCGTTCGTGATCGAGGAGGGGATGAGCATGCGCGACCTCGCCCGTATCGCAGCGTCGATGGGCGCCGCTGCGCGCGCCGCCGGTGTCACGGTGGTGGCCGGCGACACCAAGGTGGTCGACCGTGGGCGCGGCGACGGCGTGTACATCACCACGGCAGGAGTGGGCCTGGTGCGACCCGATGCCAACGTCGGTCCTGAGCGCGCCCAGGTCGGCGATGCGGTCATCGTGTCTGGCCCAATCGGCCAACACGGGGTCGCAGTGATGAGCGTGCGCGAGGGCATCGAGTTCGGCACCCCCGTCGTCAGCGACACCGCAGCCGTACACCAACTGGTGGCGGCGCTCTTCGATGCCGGCATCGACACCCACGTGCTGCGCGATCCCACCCGCGGCGGCGTGGCTGGCACCCTCAACGAGATCGCCGACGCGTCGGGCATCGGCATCGTGGTCGACGAGCCATCGGTGCCGGTGCCCGATGCCGTGCGTAGCGCATGCGCGCTGCTGGGACTCGATCCGTACCAGGTAGCCAACGAGGGTCGAGTCATCGCGTTCGTGTCAGGTGCGGATGCCGACCGTGCCGTACAGGTGCTGCGCAGTACCACTGGCGGCGCCGGGGCCACCATCATCGGCCGCGTGGTGGGTGACCATGCCGGCATGGTGGTGGGCCGCACCGCGATCGGCGGCACGCGGATCATCGACATGCCTCTGGGTGAACTGCTGCCCCGCATCTGTTGACCGGCGCTGCGTCAACGCGCCGCAAGCACCCGATCGATCTCTGTCATCAGCCGGGCGGCCACGATGCGGCACGCACTCGCGACTGCGTCGGTGAGCCCCTCACCCATCTCGAAACAGGCGCCTTCGATGCCGAGTACCTCCAACGCCGGCGGCAGGTGATGCAGGGCACGAGCCAGGTCGATGGCCTCACCGAGCCCGAGCAGGTGGCCACCACCCAGGGTCACGCCATCAGCCGCAACGCCGGTGAGGTGGTCGGCCTGACAGCGATGGATGGTTCCGGGCTCGTGACCGGAGCGCACGGCATCGACGATGAACACCCGGGTGGAACCCTCCCACGACTGGATCATCCGCACCGGCTCACCATCGAGTTCAACCAGGCGCACACGGGCATCACCGGCAAAGCGCGTCTGCAGTGCAGCCAGCACCACCTGACCGGCCGCATCATCGTGGCGATAGGGATTACCGATGCCGATCACCGTGATCGGCGCGACCGTGTGGCGTCCCATCGGGTCGCGGGCGTTCACGACCGCACCACGCGCATGTCGAGGAAATGGGTGGCGCAGGAAATGCACGGGTCGTAATTGCGCACCGCCTGCTCGCACAGCGCTTCGAGCGCAGCGTCGTCGAGATGCAACGAGTGCTCGACGAGATGGAGAAGGTCGTGTTCGATCACCGGCTGGTTCTGCGACGTGGGCGGCACGATCCGCGCATCGGTAATGGTGCCATCTGCCGACAGTTCGTACCGGTGCCACAGCAGCCCGCGTGGCGCTTCGGTCCAACCGCAGCCAGCGCCCGCCCGTGGGGTCACCTCGACCGCCGGCCTGCCGGGGACGCAATAGCCATCGGCAATGGTGTAGGCCACCTCGCACGCATGCACGGTCTCGATGGCGCGCACGACAATGCTGCGGAACGGGTTGCGCTCGTCGGGCGTCAGCCCCACCTCTGCGGCGAGCGCAGCTGCGCGCGGCGCTAGATGATCCGCGTTGAGCACAAACCGAGCCAGCGGGCCGACCAGGTAGTCACCCCCCGCGAGCATGCGCCCGTGCAACGCTGTGGAATGCTCGACCTGTTCCTCGGTGAAGTGGTGCGAGTATTCGTCGGGACCGATGTCGATCCCAACTCCGTCGGATCCCGTGGACACCAACCGGTCGCCCAGCATCGGGTACTCGGTGGGATGGCGCAGCGCCACCAACTGCGTGTGGTCGGGCAGTTCGTGCTCGGGGATCGTGAACGTGGCCACCCAACGCGCCACGTCGACGGCGGCATCGACGGCCCAGCGCAGCTCGTCGGCGAGCTCGCGCATGCGCTCCATGGCAGGGGCACGGTAGAATCCGCCGACGCGCACGTTCACCGGGTGCACGGCACGGCCGCCGACGACCTCCACGATGTGATTACCGATCTTCTTCAGGCGCAACCCGCGTTCGAGATCGGCGCGATGGTCGGCGGCCATCGCGATGCTGCTCTCGTATCCGAGGAAATCGGGGGCGTGCAGCAGGTGGATGTGCAGCACATGGCTCTCGATCCATTCGCCGCAGTAGAGCAGGTGGCGCAGGTCGCGCAGCGGCGGGTCGAGCGAAACACCGCACAAGGCCTCGATTGCCTGACAGGAGCTCATCTGGTACGCGACCGGGCAGATGCCACAGATCCGGGCGGTGATATCGGGCAGCTCGGCGTAGCCCCGGCCGCGCAGGAACGATTCGAAGAACCGCGGCGGCTCGAAGATGCGCAGGCGGACGTCGCGCACCTGGCCGTCGTGGATCTCCACGATGAGCCCGCCCTCGCCCTCCACCCGGGTGAGGGCCTCGACCTGGAAGCGACGCGTGCGATGGTCATGGGTCACGGCGAGTGGTCCCTTCCGGACCGGCGGCCCGATAGCGATTGCTTGCCTCGCTGAACTCGGGAGCCTCGGTATTGAACGTACGCAGCAGGTGCACCAACACATCGTCGCTCACGTCGATCTCACCGAAGGCGCTTCTCAGCCCGTCCAGGTTGACGGATTCGCTCGGCCCGAAGCAACCGAAACACCCGCGGCCCAACGAGGGGCACAGCGCCGCACACCCCGCATGCGTGACGGGTCCGAGGCACGCCGTGCCGTGGGCCACCAACACACAGGGGTTCCCCGCCAGCTTGCACTCCACGCACACGCTGTACGCCGAGATCGGCATGCGCCGCTGGGCGAGCAGCGCAGTGATCGTGGCGAGCAGTTCTGTCTTGGCGATCGGGCAACCGCGCAGCTCGTGGTCCACCTGCACATGCGCAGCAATCGGCGTGCTCGTGGCCAGGGTGTCCAGCCACTCCGGGCGGGCGTAGACGTTCGATCGGCATGCATCGATGTCGGCCGTGTTGCGCAGTGCCTGGATCCCGCCAGCCGTGGCGCACGCACCGAGGGTGATCAGCAGACCGGATCGCGCCCGCACATCGCGGATGCGCTCGACGTCATGCGCCGTGGTGATGGAGCCTTCGACCAGCGAGATGTCGTAGTGATCGAGCATCTGCGCAGGTCCGGCTTCGAGGAACATCCGGATGTCGAGCGCTGCGGCGATCGCGAGCAGTTCATCCTCGCAATCGAGCACGGTGAGCTGACACCCGTCGCACGAGGCGAACTTCCAGATCGCAACGGTTGGCCCGCTCATCGTCCGCTCACCTGCACCAATTCGCTCACCATCTCCCACGGCACCACGGCCCCGTCGCGGCACAGCATGAGCGGTCCCAGCTGGCAACGACCGCAATGGCCGATACCGCAGTGCATATTGCGTTCCATCGACACGAACACCTGCGCCGGCGACATGCCGGCCCGCACCAGCGCTTGCGCGGCCGAGACCATCATCATCTCGGGTCCGCACACGAAGGCGACGTCGGCACGCACCGACATCCGTTCGAACACAGCAGTCGCCGTTCCGACCGGCCCATGCCACGCGCTGTCGCCCACGTCGACCGTGACGCGCACATCGGCACCGGCCGACCGCCAAGCCGGGAGCTGCTCTGCGTACAGCACCTGGGCCGGTTCGCGCGCACCGATCAGCAGCGTGAGCGAGCGCTGCCCAGCCCGTCCGGAGACCATGGACTCGATCGCCAACCGCAGCGGCGCAAGCCCCAGCCCCCCGGCCATCACGATGACATCGCGTCCCACGACCGCCCCCATCGGCCACGCAGTGCCGTAGGGCCCGCGCATGCCGAGCACATCGGCCACACCCGCATCCACGATGGCCGCGCTGGTGGCGCCGACCGCGCGCACGGTGATCTCGATCACGCCACCGTTGACGATTCCGCTGACCGAAATCGGTATCTCACCAATCCCGAAGCACCACACCATCATGAACTGCCCCGGTGCTGCAGTGACACAGGCCTGCGCCACCGGCACCAGGCCCAAGGTCACCGTTGCGGGGCCGACAACCACGCGCGAGACCACCCGGTAGGGCACGATCTGCATGGCATCTTCCGACACGCCCGACCGTACGGGCGTCACCGGATCAGCGGGGATGGACATACACATCGACCGGTTGGAGCCGAGCTGCCACCATCTGCGATCCGATCACGGCTCTGGCCTCTTCGATGATGTCGATACCCGCAGGGCACCAGGTGGTGCATCGCCCGCAGCCGACGCACCCGGTGGTACCCATCTGCGCAGTCCAGGTCTGCAGTTTGTGGGTCAGCCATTGCCGATAGCGCTGAGCGGTGGTGGCCCGCACCGGTCGGCCGCCAAGGTACGAGTGGTCGAGCTGGAAGCACGACGCCCACTCCTGCGTGCGAAAGGCCTCGTCGTTGTCCAGCGAGGTGTGGTCGCTGAACGACGAGCAAAAGCAGGTGGGGCACACCATCGTGCAGTTGCTGCACGACAGACACCTCGCGGCGACATCATCCCAGTGGGGATGCAGCTCGGATCCGGCGAGCAGCGCCGGTAGCTCGGCGCCGGGCAGCCGCACGGGCAGACGATCGACGGACCGTTGCACGACGTGGGCGGCACTGTCGATATCGGCATTGTGTGCGTCGCTGCCCGGCAGGACGGCCATGATCTGCTCGCCCCGATCGCTGCCGGGTTGCACCAGCAGCCGGTGCCCTGCATGGTCGCTCAACTCGGTGATCCGCAGGTCGAAACCGTCGTGGGGCTGCGGCCCGCCACCCATCGAGGTGCACCAGCAGGTGCTGCTCGGCTCGCCACAGGTCACGGCGACGACAAAGGCATCGGCGCGGCGCTGCGCGTAGCGAGCGTCTGGGTGGTTCGGGCCGAGCATCACCGTGTCGAGCACGCCGAGCGCGCGTACCTCGCAATCGCGGGCACCCAGCAGCGCAAGCGGCCGATCAGGCGCGGCTGGTTGTCCGGTGGTCCATGACCCATCCGTACGGCGGATGCGCAGTACTTCGCTGCGGGCGGGGAAGACGAAACGCTTCCAGGAGTCGGCGCCGGGCGTCCACGAGAACCGCTCGGGTCGAGCGTCTTGAAACACGCGCCAGCGACCGGCACCCTGTTCAACCCTCACGCCCGTGGGCATCGCCGACTCCGAGACGACGTCGTCGTACACAATGACGCCATCGCGCAGCACCGGGCCAAGCACCCGATAACCCGCTGTATCGAGCGCGTCGATAAGCGCCTGCATACCGCTGCGGGGGTCGAGGATCACTGCGTCGCTGCTCATCGGGCGGTCGCACCGGATCGTGCGTATTCGAGCACGAGGCGTTGTTCGGCATCGGCCAGCGCATGGCGGGTTGCGTCAGCGGCCGATGGATCGACCGACACCGAGGTGATCCCGAAGCGAACGAGGTGTTCCACGAACTCGGGACGGTTTGATGGCGCCTGGCCGCAGAGCGATGAGGTGATCCCCGCCGCATTCGCTGCGGTGATGATGCGACCGATGGCATCGAGCACCGACTCGTCGGCCTCGTCGAAGAGCTCGGCGCAGGTGTCCGAATCACGGTCGACGCCGAGCATGAGCTGCGTCAGGTCGTTCGAGCCGATCGAGATGCCATCGATACCCATCGCCGCATACTGCGGAATCCAATAGGCCACCGATGGCACCTCGGCCATCACCCAACGGTGCAGGCCGCGCTGCTGTCCCAACCGGCTACGCCCGACCAGGGCGAGGCAGGACTCGAGCTCCCATCCCGTACGCACGAAGGGAATCATCAGGTGCAGGTTCGGCGTCTCGTCGCGCACCCGCGCCATCATCTCGAGCTCCAGGTTGAACACCTCGGGTTCGCGCACGTAGCGGTAACAGCCGCGGTAGCCGATCATCGGGTTGCGCTCGGCCGGCTCGTAGTCGGCGCCGCCGGCCAGCTTGGCGAACTCATTGGTGCGGAAATCGGTGGTGCGATAGATGACCGGACGCGGCGCGAAGGCGCGGGTGATGCGCAGGACCGACTCGGCCATGCGGGTGACGAACTCCTCTGCACCACCATCGGCGATGAGCTTGCGCGGGTGCTGGCCTCCGAGGGCATCGGTGAGCAAGAGCTCGGCGCGGAGCAGCCCGACACCATCCACCCGTTGGGCTGCCACGCGTTCGATGTCATCCGACAGCGCAACATTCACGTACAGGCGCGTACCGGTGGCCGCTCCCGCCTGGGCGAGTGACGGAGCCGCTGAGGCCACGGTGATCGTGGCGGCTGCGTTCGGCTCTACCGGCAACGCACCACCCGTGACGGTGCCACGTCGTCCGTCGACCGTCACCAACTCGCCATTGCGCAAGGTGGCGGTGCCCTGGCGGGTTGCCACCACGCAGGGCAGCCTCAGCTCGCGGCTCACGATGGCGGCATGGCAGGTGACGCCACCACCATCGGTCACGATGGCGGCGGCGCGGCGCATGATCGGCGCCCAGTCCGGATCGGTCATCGGCGCCACGAGCACCTCTCCCGGTTGCAACAGTGCGCCATCGGCGGGGCTACGCAACACCCGCACGGCACCGCTCACCACACCCGGCGACGCGCCGAGCCCGCGCAGCAGTACTCCGCCCGGTTGAGCGGTGGAGGCATCCGCGAGGTGCAACGTGGTGACCGGCCTGGTCTGGAGCAGGTACAGGCTTCCCCCAGCGAAGGCCCATTCCAGGTCTTGGGGCGTGCCGTAGTGGGCCTCGACCCGGCGGGCCAGTTCGGCCACCGCGAGCACCTCGTCGTCGGTCAACACGCGGCGGGCACCTGCTTGGGCGCCCAACTCGACGCGCAGGTCGTGACCGTCGGGGCCGCGGATGATCTGGTGGGTCTGGTGCCCGACACGGATCTGCTGTACCGCCAGCGGCTCCTTGCCGACCACATACGTGTCGGGTTCCACCTGACCGCCCACCACGACCTCGCCCAGGCCGAACGCTGCCTCGATGACCATCCGGCCGAGATCACCCGTGGCCGGATCGGCGGTAAAGGCAACGCCCGACCGTTCGGACGCCACCATCGTCTGGACCACCACAGCAATTGCGGATTCTGCCGATACACCGACGGTCTTGCGATACGAGATGGACCGTGGCGCCCACAGCGATGACCAGCAACCAAGGATCGCCTCGATCAGCGCGTCGTCACCGATCACGTTGGTGAAGGTGCGGTTCATCCCGGCGAACGACGTGTCGGAGGTGTCCTCGCCGATGGCAGAGGAGCGGACGGCAACGGCCTCGGCACGCAACACATGGAACGCCTCGAGGACCGCCGCGCGCAGGTCAGCGGGGAACGCCATGGCCGCGATCATCGCCTGACACCGTTGTGAGGTCTGCGCGAGATCGTCGGACGAGGTCTGGTCGACCGTGTCGAACTGCTGCGTCAGTTGCGAACGAATGCCGTTGGCATCGAGCGCCGCCAGATAGGCGGGGGCCAACACCACGAAGCCGGGCGGAACAGGGAACCCGGCCGCCGTCATCTCACCGAGATTGGCGCCCTTGCCGCCAGCGACACCGACATCGCGGCTCCCGAGCTCGGCAAAGCGCCGAACATGACCCACGACCTGTACTGCGGGGGCAAGTGCTGTCATCGCCCCATCATTCACTGCCGGCGGGCAACCAAGACAGGGACGAAGGACCCTTCTTCTACAGCACCTCCGGGCGCGACGATCGCAGGGTGGACACGGACCGACCATGAGCACCAACCCGACCTCCGACGTGAACGACGCCCTCTACGCCACGTCGCCCGGCCTCGAGGGTGCCGCCATCAACCCAACGGCAGATCTGCAGGCCGATCTGGGTCTGGACTCGATGGATTCGATCAACCTCGTTGCCGCCATCCGTGAGCGCACTGGCATCGAGATCCCCGATCACGAGCTGGCGCACCTGCGTACGGTCGCGCAGATCGTCGCCTATCTGCGCGACCACGGTGCCCCTTCGTGAAGGCTGGGCGCATCACGACCGCGCACTCAGGATGCACCAGGCCCCGTAGCCAGGTGGCAGTCGCACGCCGAGCATGAGGAGGCGCATCGCCGGGAGATGATACTTTCGGCTCTCTCACCCATGGAGGCCGCACATGAAGATTGCCCTGACGATCAACGACTACCTCCGCCGGGCGAGCGAGGTGTACCCCGACCGCGTCGCGTACATCGACGAGCCCGATCAGCCGGCGCCAACCTGGGGCACCGCCACCTATCGCGACATGGCGGCCACCGCAGCCGCCCAGGCGGCAGGGCTCGACGCGCTCGGTATCGCGGTGGGCGAACGGGTTGCCGTCGTCAGCCACAACTCTGCGCGGCTGCTCACGTCGTTCTTCGGGGTCAGCGGTTCGGGCCGCATCCTGGTGCCGGTGAACTTCCGACTCGTGGCCGAGGAGATCCAGTACATCGTCGATCACTCCGGTGCCCGGATCCTGTTGATCGATCCCGAGCTCGAGGAATCACTCGCCACGGTGAAGGTCGAGCGCAAGCTGGTCATCGGCACCGAGTCCGACCATGAGCTGCTCCGCTTCGACCGCGAACCGCAGGTGTGGGCCGGCGACGAGGACGCCACCGCCACCATCAACTACACCAGCGGCACCACGGCACGACCCAAGGGCGTACAGCTGACCCACCGCAACCTGTGGATCAACGCCACCACGTTCGGTTGGCACGTCGGCGTGAGCGACCGCGATGTATACCTGCACACACTCCCCCAGTTCCACTGCAACGGATGGGGCATGACCTATGCCGTCACGGGCATGGGCGGCCAACATGTCATCCTGCGCAAGGTCGATGGCGCCGAGATCCTGCGTCGCGTGCAGGCGCATGGGGTCACCCTGTTGTGCGGCGCGCCAGCCGTGCTGAACATGGTGCTCGACGCTGCACAGAGTTGGGACGGGCCGATCCCCGGACGCGGCCAGGTGCGCGTCGTGGTGGCCGGGGCGCCGCCACCCACCCGCACGATCGAGCGCATCGAGACCGAACTCGGGTGGGAGTTCATCCAGATCTACGGGCTCACCGAATCGTCGCCACTGCTCACCATCAACCGCAGCCGGTCGGAGTTCGATGAACTGTCGCCGGCCGAGCGCGCCCAGCGCCTCAGCCGTGCCGGCGCACCCGCCATCGGTGTGGAGATGGCCACATCGGCCAATGGCGAGGTACTGGCGCGCAGCAACGTGATCATGCAGGGCTACTGGCAACAACCCTCCGAGACGCAGGCAGCCATCCACGAGGCCAACGATGGCCGCGACTGGTTCCACACCGGCGATGGCGGGTTCCTGGACGACGAGCAGTACCTCACCATCTCGGACCGTAAGAAGGACGTCATCATCTCCGGTGGCGAGAACGTGTCGTCGATCGAGGTCGAGGACGCGATCTTCAGTCACCCCCAGATCGACGAGGTTGCCGTCATCGGCGTGCCCGACGAGAAATGGGGTGAACTCGTGATGGCACTGGTCGTCACCTCGCCCGGGGTCACCCTCACCGAGGACGAGGTCATTGCCTACACCAGGACCAAACTGGCCGGGTACAAGTGTCCCAAGCGCATCGAGTTCCGCGACGCACTGGCCCGTACGGCCACCGGCAAGCTGCAGAAGTTCAAGCTGCGCGAGCCGTACTGGGCGGGCCACAGCAAGACCGTCAACTGACGCTGGCACGTCAGGCGGGCAGCATCGGGTGACCAGGACATTCGGAACATTCGTCACGAATTCGTAAAGTTCCCACTGCTCGGTGCCGAAACATAGAGCATGTATCGGTTCCCCAACATGCTCACCGTCGTTGCACTGTCCACCGCCACCGCCATCGGGCTGTGCGCCGTCGGCACCCCGGCAACGGCAGCGGCCCCACAGGGACCGGCGATCACGGCCACGTTCCGGCCCACCACCGCCGTCGCATCGACCACCGTCCACATCGTGTTGTCGGGCCAATCCATCTCGGGCATCGCCTCGAAGTACCGGGTTCGGGTCAGCGATCTCCTCGCTGTCAACCACCTCACGATCACCAGCGTCATCCATCCGGGCGGACGGCTGGTGCTGCCTGTCGGGTTCGTGCCACCAGCGGACCCCGCGGCGACGGCGCCAACCACCACGACGACGGCACCGGCTGCGGCACCGGCTGCGGCTGCGGCTGCGGCGAGCGGTTTCTATGTCGTGCAGCCGGGTGACTATCTGATCGCCATCGCCATCAAGCACGGCGTGCGGTTGTCTGCCCTGCTCAGCGCGAACAACATCACGATCACCAGCCTCATCTTGCCGGGCAGGAAGCTGACGATCCCGCCAGCGACCATGCCGCTGCCGACGCAGACCACGCCCACCACCACCACCACGCCCACCACCACCACGCCAGCGCGGACCACACCGCTGCCGACCACCTCGGCCGTTTCGCCCGGCAGCGCATCAGTGCAGGGAACCCAGGCGATCAACACCGTGCTCACCTACCTGCAGGCCCAGATCGGCAAGCCCTACAAGTTCAACGCTGCCGGCCCGGACAGCTTTGATTGCTCGGGACTCGTGCTGGCCGGATACGCACAGATCGGCGTGAGCCTGCCCCACCAGAGCCTGTTGCAGTCCAAGTACGGCGTGGCCGTCGACTGGCTGACCCAGCCGATCATGCCCGGTGATCTGGTCTTCACGATCTCGTCCTCGAACCCCGGTGTGATCAGCCATGTCGGCATCGCCCTGGATTCCAGGACCTGGATCCAGGCGGCACGCACGGGCACACCCGTGCGGATCGGGAACCTGCCCAGCGCCGAGCGCATCCAGGCCGTGCGCCGCCTCGTGCAGCCCTAACCAGCGGCAGGGTTCGCCATACGCTCGACCAAGCGGGTGATCCAACCGCGAACCGGTGCCAGCGACGTCACGAACACTGCGGCGCCGAGGGCAACCAACGGTTCCACCGGGGCCCGCAGCCGGTGCGATCCGTAGAACACCACCGTTACCAGGGCCACCCCGATCGCCGGGACCACGATGATGTAGCGCACGCCGCGCCGCATCCGCCACAGTCCAACCGCGGCCATCGGAGCGAGGGCCCACCAGCACATGATGCCCGCCCAGATCGCCCATGCCGGTCGTTCCTCGCCGAGATCGGCGCGTACGGTCTCATCGAGTCCGTAGAGATCTGCAGCACGCAGCACCCGCGCCACCGCGACCACCGGCAACCGGCTCACGTGGGCACGTGCGTAGCTCATTGCTTCGCTCCGGCGGCGAGCCGAACGCTCGGCCGAGTTCTCATCCACCGGGGGCACGGTGCCGTTGTCGAGGCACAGCAGGTTCCACCCGCCGATGCCGGGTCCGGCATACGTGAGCGGGCAGTTGGCCCCGAGCCAGGTGTTGCCCTCGTTCGTGCTCATCAGCACCACGGTGTCGAACCGGCTGGTGTTGTAAGCAATCCACGGCACCACCGTCAGCCCCGTGGCCATCACGATGACCGCCGCCCGCTTGGCCCACTGTGCGAGCGGAAGGGTTCGCACGCCGATGAGTGCGAGCAACGGTGAGTACAACAGGATCTCGCTGCGCGCATGCCCGGCGATTCCCACCGCGACGCCGAGCAGCAGGGCGCTGCGCAGGCCGAAGCGCTCACGGTGCAGCAACGCCGCGCCGAGAACGATGACGACCATCAGTACCACCAACGTCTCTGACATGACCAACGAGTCGCTCAACCAGAGGTTGGGATACGCCGCAGCGATCACGCCGGCAATCACGCCAACGGCGCGACCGCCCACCCGCCGGGCGATCAACGACACGAGCACGATCACGGCAATACCGAGCACGGTCATGGTGGCCCGCTGCCAGAACTGTGTTTGCGACAGCAGGCTGGCGGGTGCCGTCACGATCGAGGTCAGCGGCGGGTGCTCGGCGCCGGGCAGGACCCCCCAGTCCTGAACCGGCCCGCTGGCCTCTTTGAACCATCGACCATGGGCGTTGTTCTCGGCCTGGATGCTGTAATACCAGGCATCGCCGTAGTGCAGCGGAATGTTCCACTTCGAGATCAGCATGATGATGCGCCAGGCGGCGCCCGTCAGCGTGATGACAGCCAGGCACCGTCGATACAGCCGCTCGCGTTCAACATCTCCGGTGCCCTCGCCCACGGGCGCAGACCCTAGTTCCATCGCTCGACGTGCGGCATTGACGCAACTCGGATCGAACGCATGCGGATACTGCGAGCGTTGTGCTGCACCTCGGCCAAGCAACACACCGCGTGCCGCAGGGCACACGGGCTGGCGGGCCCCTCGGGACTTTGGCCCCTATTGCTGACGGACGACGCAGGCGTACGTTTGCCCCAAGTCCACACGGTCGACGCGACCACATCGGGGAGAACACTCATGCCGAAACTGACCGAAGCCGAGTCGAACAACGCGATCGCTGATCGCCTGCCCGCAATGACCCCGATGGGCCAGCCGCTCGACTGGGCATGGCTGCGCGGCGCACCGAGCGAGTGGGGGGTGCGGCCCAAGCCGAGCGCACGCGGCCTCACGATGAGCGACATCGCGATCGGCACCTACGGCGAGGTCCCCGAGCAGGCGCAGCGGCGCAGTATGGCCGGGCGCGGCTCCACCGTCGAGGGCGACGCACCCGACATGGGCTACATCCTCAACAAGAAATCCGATGTGTGGTCCGACAACGTACGCGAGCTGTACGAAGAGGCCGTTGCCCGTCAGTGGTCGGCCACCCGCGACATCCCGTGGAACGAACTGCCCGAGCTCCCCTCCGATATCGAGCACGCTGTCTGCCAGGTGTTCACCACACTCGCCGAGATCGAGATGATCGCTGCGGACCTGCCGGCAAAGTGGATGTGGCGCATGAACCACGACTACCTCGAGGCCAAGATGTTCCTCTGCACCCAGATCATGGACGAGGCCCGCCACACCGAGGTGTTCCGCAAGCGGGCGCTCTCCAACGGCGGTGGCCTGCTGTACTCACGTTCCAGCGGCGAGAGCCTGCTGCGCTCCATCCTCGAAGCCAAGACCTACACCCAGGCCACGGCACTACTGCACCTGCTCGGCGAGGGCTTCATCCTCGACATCTTCCGCATGGGCGAGCTGATCGCCCCGTCGCACGTGGAGAAGAAGATCTTCCGCATGGCGATGCAGGACGAGGCCCGCCATGTGGCCTACGGCACCATGCACCTGCGCTACGCCGTTGAGAACGATCCCGATGTCGCCGAGGAGATCCACGAAGCGCTCGATCACGGCGAGTTGCTGCTCACCACCTTTGGCACCAACGCCGACTTCGGTTCCGCGCTCGCCTACCTGCTCGGCGGCGGCGAGGAACACATCGAGGACAAGGGTTTCCCGCTGCAGATGGAGATGCAACGGCACCAGTTCACGTCGTACCTGTCGCGCTGCGAGCGGGCCGGCATCAGCCGCCTCGAACGGACCAAGCTCCCACTCGACCTGCTCGGCATCGACGTCTCCAAGATCCGCGGCACGTCCGCGACGGCAGCGTAGGGGCAACCATGTCGACCTTCGACGTCACCAACATCAAGCTGTACGAAGACCTCGCCAGCCACATGAACCACCAGTCCGAACACTTCCGCATCCTCGGCGATGCCGACATGACGATGGTGTTCGCCGTGCAGACGCCCGACAAGACCTTGCACTTCCAACTCGTGTTCAGCGAACTCCGCTGCGACGCCGTCGATCTGGTGCCAGCCGACGAGGCCCATATGGCCGACTTCAGCCTGGTCGGATCCGTCGAGTCGTGGAGCGACATGTTCGACGACATCTACGCCAACGGCGGCGCGTCGGGGCCGTGGACCATCAACAGCCTCGCCCTGCGCGGCGACCGCATCTCCTGCGAGGGCAACGATCCGATGGGCCTCGACAAGTTCTCCCGCTTCAACCAGACCCTTCAGGACTTCCTCGACGGCGCCGGCCGCCTCGACCTCATCAGGAGCCAGCCATGAACCCCCCCGTGTGCCCCCACTGCAATCAGCCCAGTCTCCGCGCCCTCGACCTGCCCTACGGCTGGTGGGAATGGAACGGATCGAAGTACGTGCCGTGCACGGCATCGAACGGCGTCGACGTGGCGCCCTGGGTGCACGCCGACTGCATGAGTGAACTGCGCGAGTTCCATCCAGCCGACGTCGTCGTGCCCGCTTGATCGAGAGCAGCAGATGAGCAAGGCGGCACGATGAGTCATACGGTCATCGAGGATCTCTGTATCGGCTGTGGTGCATGCGACTACTCGTGCCCCACCGGAGCACTCACCAAGACCGACAGCTTTCTCGGGTTGTTCGTCATCGACCCATTCACGTGTGACGACTGCGGTCTGTGCGTGGGCAAGTGCCCGGTGCTGGCGATCGAACCCGACCCGGCCTGGCCGACCTGCCATGGCCACGGCTGCCCACTCGGCTCCAAACGGATGGCCGACGTGGAGTGCGCGATCTGGCAACAACGGTGTCCCACCTGTGGCTCAACACTGTGGCGCCACGCCGACGGCGCATGGGGATGCGCCACCTGCGACCTCGGCTCTCGGGTCCACTGCCCGCGGGACCGCATGCTTTCGATCACCGACAAGCCCAGCGTGATCGCCGGCCCCGAGCACTGAACCACTGCGACGCGACACAGCGTCGGCTCCGCCGTCACGTCGGAAAGACGCCGTTGACATCGACGATGAGGTGCGTGACCGCCGACGTGTACAGACAGACCTTTCCATTCGTACCCAGCTTGGCGATCACTGCATTCGGGACGGTCTGACCGGCCACGAAGTTCAGGTTCGACGCGGTGGGCACCGCCGACCCGCACGGGAACACC
>WLMZ01000028.1 GCA_009726095.1 Actinomycetota bacterium | reverse complement strand
GTTGTGGTGAACGAATAGTTCGTCGCCGAACCACCCGAGCACGTGATGTTGACCAGGGCACCTGCAGCCGTCGACGTCGTGTACGACGACGTGCACTTCGGTGCCACATATCCACCCGCCGTACCCGCCGTCTGACCGGGCACGAACCCGGCCACACCGAACGTGTACGTGGGTGCAGCACCGCCGTAGACAACCGACTTCGCATCCGGCGTCACCACGAGAACAGCCTTGTTCACCGTGACCTTCGCCGTCTGGAAACTGAAGGTGTAATTGGTGGCCGAACCACCCGAGCACGTGATCGTCACATACCCGACTGAGGTGAACGACGTGTACGGCGACACGCACACCGGTGCGACGTATCCCGCTGCAGTGGCAGCCGAGTCACCGGGACGGAAACCCGACACGACCGAGGTGTACGACGGCACAGAACCACCGTAGGAAACGCTCTTCGCATCAGGCGTCACCGTCAACACGGCCTTGGTCACGGTCAACACCGCCGTCGGCGATGTGCCGAACGTGTAGTTCGTGGACGAACCACCCGAGCACGAAATCGTCAACGGGGTTCCCGCCGGCGACGTTGTCGAATACGACGAGGAACAGACCGGGGCCACGTACCCCGCCCCTGGAACTGGCTCGTTGTTCTTCAGACCCGACAGCTTGAACGTGTACGCACCAACCACTGCGCCGTACGCCACGCTCTTCGCATCAGGCGTGACGACCAACGCGGCCTGGGTCACCGTCAGCGCCGCAGTGGCACTGGTGGTGAACGAGTAGTTCGTCGCCGAGCCACCCGAGCACGTGATGTTCACCGGCGAACCCACCGCCGTCGAAGTCGTGTACGACGACGTGCACTTCGGCGCCGAATAACCCGCCGCCGTACCCGCCGTCTGACCTGGCACGAACCCGGTCACGCTGAAGGTGTAGGTAGGCGCAGCACCACCGTAGACAACCGACTTCGCATCCGGTGTCACCACGAGTACTGCCTTGGCCAAGGTCAACAGCGCGTACTTGTACTCGAAGGTGTAGTTCGTGGCCGAACCACCCGAGCACGTGATCTTCGGACCGCTGGGTGACGCGCTGATCGGGTCGAGCAGTGCCGGCGCAGTCGGGCCACCGGAGTAGCTCGATGAACACGTCGGCGCCACATACCCACTGGCCATGGTTCCACCGGATTCGGTCTCACCGTTTCTGAATCCGGTCACCGTGTAGGTGTAGGTCGGAGCAGGACCGCCGTACACAGCGGTCTTGGGGTCAGCAGTCACCGTGAGCTTGGCCGGCTTGATGACATAGGAACCGATCACCCCGGAGGGGATCTCGTAGAAGTCTGATGACCCACCGGTGCAGGTGACGTCGACCGAGCCGACCGGCGTGGTCGGCGTGTAGTGGAGATCGCAGTCCGGCGGCACGAAGCCGTCCATGTAGCCGTGATCCTCGCCGTCGTCATCATGTGCCGGCTTATCGGCACGCGCCCAACCCTCGATGTCGATGTCGATGTTCAGGTTCGTGCTCGAGTCGCCATAGGTGATGTCCGAGTGCTCGACCTCGATCCTCAGCTTCTTCTTCGAGACAGTCAAGGTCGCGTCGACGTACTTGATCTTGTATCCGGCCGGGGCAACCCCGTCAGCGCAATGAATCACGTAGTCGCCTGGCGCCAGTGTCGCATCGGCGGTCAACGGGGTGAGGTAGTCGGCGTCGTCGGTGTCAAACACGCTGCACGTCGGCGGCGTGGTGAAATCGTCACCCGGGTCGAAGCCATCGGACGTGTAGGTGAACGGGCCCGCCGCGGTTCCGTAGGTGGCCGACGCATCGTCGGCGGTGACCGTGACCCGCTTGACGACCTCGAACGACTCGTCGGTTCCGTCGTCGAACGACGCGGCCCAGTTGTCGTCACCGCGATACACAGCGTGGAACATGTAGAAGCCAACTCCATCGGTCGGCTCCCAGTCGGTCAGAACGGCTTCGCCGTTGACATCGAGCTCGACGAGATCACCGATTGCGGTGCCGGTGCTTGGGTCGCACGAGCTCGGTGCGGTGGCGGCATCGAAGCAGTAGAACCACTCCACCATGCCGGTTGGTGCGGGCGCAGGATTCAGGCGCCCGCCATGCACGGGGCGGGTCTGCAGCGAAGGCGTGACGGTGGCGGTGTCGCTGATGGTGTCACCCACCACGATCTCGGTCTCGCTCGCCAACGTCGCCGTTGTGGTCGGGTCCGACGTCAGGGCAGCGAACTCCACAGCGCCCGAATCGCACTGCGCGCCGACCGGTCGCAGCACACCACGCTGGTCGGTGCCGTTGACGTCGTCGCCCTGGCATGTTGCGTCGTCGCCATGGTCCACTGCCGAGCTCCAGCGTTGCAGCCCGATGGTCTCGGTCGGTCCGCCGTTGTCAGCCAAGGGCTTCAAACCCATGCGGTTCACGGAGATCTCGGTACCGGGGCACCACCAATCGCTGGTGAAGTTGCCACCGAGATCGGTGGGGTTGACCGTCCAATCCGAACAACCATTGCCGGGCGTGGGCCGGTCGCGTGAACCACCCTCGAACGAAAAGATGTTGTTGCCAACGGTCACTGCCGCCGACGTGGCGTACACGCCACCATCGTTGACCGCTGTGTTGGCATCGAAGGTGTTGTTCAGCAACGTGAGCGGTCCGGCGGACATCACGCCACCACCGTTCAAGCCTGCGGTATTCGCCGAGAAGGTGGAGTTGTACGACTCGACGGTGCCCGAGGTGTTGTACACCGCTCCGCCGTATGCGGTGGCGGTGTTGCCCTCGAAGGTGCTCGAGTCAATGCGTACGTCTGCGACCAACACGGGATCTGCCGGAGCAGGAGCCAGGATCGGCGCTGCGCCGTCGACAGCGCCGATGGCGCCGCCGCCGTCGGCCTGGTTTGCACTGAAGGTGCTCTCGGTTACCGAGATGTAGCTACCCCAGATGGCACCGCCGTAACCAGAACCATCGACGAGAGCCGTGTTCGCTGTGAACGTGCTCGTGCGCACGTTCACAGTCTCAGCCAGCAGGGCTCCGCCATGGAACGCTGCAATGTTCGAGTCGAACGTGCTGCCGTCTGATTCGATGTGGGCTGCGAGCACTGCTCCGCCCGCACCCTCGTTGGCCGGGCTTGCGCCATTCTCGCCAACCGGGCGATCCACCGAGGTGTGATTGATCGCCGAGTTCCCGGTGAACCTCGAATCCGTCAACGTGACCAGACCGCCGTCGGCGTAGATCGCACCGCCATCGAAGGTGTCTGCGGTAGGGCTGAACCCATTGTCGGTGAAGTCGCAGTTGGTCATCGTGACCGCAGCAGGGATCGATTCGATCAGGCTGGCCGTGACGAACACTGCACCACCACCGGGTGCAACGTTGTGCCGGAACACACAGTCCTCGCCGATGACCTCTGCGGCCGTCACGCCACCGCCATTACTGTCGCTGGACCCATTGCGCAACGTGACGTTCTTGAACGAGATGGTCAGGCCGGTGGCATCGAAGATCTGATGACGACTCGTCGCATCGGCTTCAATCTGCTCACCGTCGATGATCACGCTGGGGTCCAAGGGCACCTTGGGCGACGTGGTGGGCTTGTTGGTCGGCGTGTAGTCCTCACCGAGGATGGTGAGGTTGTTCTTCGACGCAGGCACCACGATGGTGGGCTCGCGATAGGTGCCGGTACACACATGGATGATGTCGTCGGTAACGGCACCAGCCACTGCGTCGGTGATCGAGGTGTAGGTGGGGGCTACACACGAGCCACCGTCACTTTCGATGTACACGCTGTTGGGTCCGCTCGCCGGTTGGTGTTCGTAGGCCCCGGCATCGCACTTGGCGCCCTGCGGGCGGGCCACGCCACGTTCGTCAACGCTCACTGCGCAAGCACCCGCAAGATCAGGCGCAATGGCGTCGAAGGCAACACTGCCAGCGCTGGGGGCAACGACGGCATCGAAAGGGAGACCGGGAAAGATTCCGGAGGGCACCAGGTTCGGGCTCCCGAATGGGAGCGGATCTGGCACCACAAGTCCGAGCGCTTCCACCGACGCCGGCTCTCCGGGGCAACTGCCATCCGTGGTGAAGTTGCCTCCGCCGTCGGCGAGTTCCCCTGCATTGCAGGTACCACTCAGGGCAACGCCATCACCGTCCACATCGGCAAAGATCGAGTTCGTGACGGTCGATGTCGTTGCACCCGCTGCACTCGGGGCACGGAGACCAGGCATCCAGACCGACGAGCCATCGAGAGAGCTGTTGCTGTAGAACGACGAGTGCAGGATGTCGAGTGTGCCGGAGCCCAAATGGATCGCTCCACCGGCGCTGTCACCATGGTTCGATACGAAGCTGGTGTTGGTCACCTGCACCGAGCCGCCGTTCGAGTAGATCCCTCCACCGGTTCCTGCGAAGTTGACGAACACGGACGTGCGCTGCAGGCTCACAGTGCTGCCGGCGCCCATGGCAGCGATGCCACCCCCGACCGAGGTCTGCTGCGGCGAAAGAAGCTGCATCGGAAGAGGTGTGGTGAGATAGCCGAGGCCGTTGAGCGCCATCGCCGAGTCCACCAATACAACCCTGCCAAACGCTGCAGGGCTGACGATGGCACCGCCAAAACCCTCGTAGGTGCTGTTGAGACCAAAGGCCGTGCGGGTGGCTTCGACGTCTGGTGCGTCGATGGCGCCTCCAGACCCGGTGGTTCCGTTGTAAGCGAAGACGGTGTCGGTTGCGTGCACGCTGCGGGTGGCGAAGATCGCACCGCCGCCTGCCATCGCGTCGTATGCGTCGAACTCAGAGCCGGCCAATGCAACATTCGCGTAGAAAGCCACGGGAATCCCGCTCTCGCTGAACCCGGTTCGCGAGGAGGTCTCAACGTCTCTGGCGTACACAGCTCCACCATGAACGGACGCCTGATTCCCGGAGAAGGCCGAGTCCTTGACCACGACCAGCGAACCCGGGGCATAGACGGCGCCGCCGTCAACGGCACGCCCATGTGTCAGCTCAATGGTGTCGAGCGTGAACGTCGTCACGGAAGGAGCAACGGCGATCAGCCCATGGCCCGCCGGGCCGGCATCGATATTGTCCTGCAACGCGTCGATGTGGGCCTGCAACTGCGGCCCGGAAGTCGGGTCTAGCACCATGTCGCCCTCGATGGTGACATCGTCGGCGGACACCTGGATCGTCGGCTCGGTGTAGGTACCGGGACAGACGTGCACGGTGTCGCCATCGACGGCCGCGTGCGTTGCATCGCCGATCAGGTGATATGGGGTGTTGTCACAACTGGTGATGAGGTGCCCGAGGTCAGGCGTGGGCTGTTCCACACCGCTGGTGCTATCGAAGCCGCGGCCAACGATGTAGACCGCGCCGGGGCCGGCCAGCGCTTCGAAGACCTCGAACGCACCTGCCTCACAACCGCCGCCACGGGGGCGTGACACGCCGTTCTGGTCCGTGAGAATGTCGGGGGCCGCCGTGCAGTCGGCCGCGCTGTATGCCGTGCTGGTCGTGTCGATCGAGATGGTCTGGGTTCCCGCCGACGCCGGGTTGTTGGCCAGCACGCCGAGATGCATGTCGACCGCCGTGCTCAACGCGGTGGGCTTGGAGGGCGAACCGCTGGAGGGCTGATACGCGCAGCTGGCATCGTCGGTGATGTTGCCACCCAGGTCGTAGACGAGTTGCGGGGAAGTGGTGCTGCACGAACCGGTGTTCACAGGCGGGTTGAGGGTTTGAGCACAGCTGCTGTTGGGGCCTGCACCGGTGACCGGCGATCCACAGGCCGGGCTCACGGCGTTTGTCGAGAACAACGAGTTGGCCAGCCGGAGACCTTGATCCGCGTTGATGGCCCCACCGAAGGAATCGGCGACGTTGTCCGCGAATGTGGAGTACGTCGCTGCGGTCACCCAGCCCGAGATGGCTCCGCCGGTGTCGGCGGTGTTGGCCGAAAAAGTGGAGTTGATGGCCGTCACCGACGCCAACTCGGTCGAACAGCTACACGGCAGAGCGGGGGAGAAGGCGCTCAGGACCGCTCCACCTATATAGGCGGTGTTGGCGACAAACGTGCTGGACGTGATCGCAATCTGGTCGGTCGAATAGACAGCACCGCCCACACCACCCGAAGCACGATCGACCGAGTTGCTGGCGAACGTGGAACCCACGATCGTGGTTGGGCCGGTGGCGACGTACACCGCTCCGCCGAGCAGCGTGGAACTGTTGCCGCTGAAGGTGCTGCCAGCGATGGCCAGCGTTGTTCCCACCACCGGATCCGAAGTTGCAGTCACGGCGTGGCGCACCGTTGGCGCCCCGGTCGCATTTCCGTAGGCAGCGACCGCTCCACCGAAATTCTCGCTGACCTCAGTGGAGTTACTGGTGAACGTGGAGTCGGCGAGGTCGCCGATGTTCGTCGAGATGGCACCGCCGTCCCCACGGGCGACGTTGGCCTTGAAGCTCGATCGGCGAACGATGGCTGAGAAGGACGCGAGCGCTCCGCCCTCACGCGACCTGTTGGATTCGAAGGTGGAATCGTTTGCCGCGACGGTTGCGGCGCTGATCGCCCCGCCATCGTCCTGCGCGAAGTTTGCGGTGAACGAGGAGTTGTTCACGGTGACCGTGCCGTTTGTGGACAGGATCGCTCCGCCACCTCGCGATGTGACGAAATCGGCTTCCCTCGTTGCGGTGTTGCCGGCGAACACCGAGTCGGTGACCACGACCCCTGCGCCATCGGTGGAGATCGCTCCACCCGACGACGCTGTGTTGTTCAGGAAGTCGCAGTCGACAACCGCCAGCATGGTGTCCGCATCGAGCGGCCCGAGGCTGATCATTGCTCCCGGCTCCGATGCCGAGTAGCCGTTCTGCAGGATGAGGCCCCGAAATGCCGTGGTGCCCTGCGGCAACGCTGTCTTGGCCGACGCGAACAACGGTCCCGCGCTGTCGGGGTTCGCCGCGCGCTCGATGACGGGTCGTTGTATGCCCGTGGCTGGCGTGCCGTCGAGGTTGACGCCCACGAAGCTCACGTTGGCCGGGTAGCTGATCTGACGCGACTCCCGGTAGGTGCCGGGGCAGATGTAGACGGTGTCGCCCGGCTGGGCAGACGATGCTCCGTCGCCGTTGGCCGCGCTGGTGGATGCCGCCGCGAAGATCGAGTGGTATGGGGTGTTGCTACAGCTTTCGGCCGTTCCGGAGGTGGGGTCGGTCGAATCGGTCGAGGCGCTACCGTCCCAGTACCGGCCGCCGATGAACACGTTGCCGCTCGACACCTGGTCGATCGAGAAGTTCAGGTCGTAGTCGATGGGCTTGACCGGGTCTGTTCCAGTGACCGGCAACTTCCACATCGCGCCGAAACCGTTGTCCGTCGTGGGGTTGCGGTTCAACGCGGCTTCGCCGGTGTACAAATCGCCGCCGAGGAACATCGCTCCCCCCGCCACCGGCGAGAGGGATCCACCGCACGCGACGGGCACATCCAGATCGGATACGCCGACGAAGCCGCACAGGAATTCGCTCGACACATAGCCGTCCCACAGCGGGCCGTTGTTCTGCATTGCCTCGATGACCCGGGTGCCGTCGGGGAGGTACTTCTGTACGCCGACCTGTGGGTGATTGGAATCGGTTGTTGCGTCGTAGAAACCTGCGCCCGAATCGTCGCCCAACAGGTACGAGTCGAACAGGTTGTAGACCTTCATCGTTGCGGTGTTGTCCGCAGGCGCAGTGACCGAGACGGTCACGTTGGCGCGTTGGCCGAGCCCGACGTAGGTCATGGTCACGGTCATCACGAAGTCTTGACCCGGGGCAGGGGTATAGGTCATCACGCTGGTGATCGAGTGCGATGCGCTGCCCGCTTGATCTGCCGTCACGGACCCGCCAGTGGTCACGACCGACCTCCACGGCGCCCGGTTAACGCACGTCGCCGGCGATGCAGTCCAATCGCAGATCGGCAACAGCGTGGCATCAGGTATGGCGCCGAACGCTGGCTGGCCCACTAGGGTGGTGGTGTAGAGGTCGTTCGGGTCGCCCATAATGGCGAGGAACCAACCATTGGTCAACTGGGGTGAGGAGACAGCGGCTGGGTCGACGACTGGGTCGTACAACTGCGCCGCCCCCGGCTGGGCTGCGTGAGGGGTCAGGACACAGCTGGTCGTATCGCAGGTGCCGGAGCTGTATGCGGGGGTGTAGCGATGTACCTGCAGTTGCCCACCGTCGAGGCGCCACTCGATGCCATCACTTGCGTTCTGGCCCCCTCCGGCGTTGAGCACGTGTGTTAAGGCCGGGCCGAACGGGGGGACGGCTGCGACCGGCGCCGCGCCGACCGCCAACACTCCGGCAAACATCGACAGCACCGCGGCGAGCAGTACGGCAAGCCGGCCGCCGCTGGTCCAACGGCTGGTTTGGGAAAAGTACATCGTGGCCCCTGGCGCCCATTCGCGCCGACGGATCCGAGCGCAGGCGTGGACGCTACCTCGCAATGCTGCGGCGGGCCCGGATGCCCTCTTCTCGCTGCGAACGCTCGTCGGGTTCGTGGGTCAGTTCGAGGCCCTGAAGCGCGCCGTCGGCACGCCAGTTCTCCAGCAGCGCGATGAAGGCCACACCACCACCGCCGTAGCTGCCGTTGCGCGCGCTGCGCGCCTCGGGCTTGCCTTCGTTGTTGTAGTAGCCAGGCGTGCACGCCTCGAGGAACTTCTGGTTGTTCTGCGACAGATCGAGGATTCTCTGCACCCATGCCGACTCGGCATCGTCTGACGCCTCGATCACCTGGATGTCGTTGTCCATCGCATGACGCAGGATGTAGGCGAGGTGCTTGCTCTGCTCGTCGAGCATGTGCGGGAAGTTGACGGTGAATCCGGCCTGGATGTTGCTGAAGATGAAGCAGTTCGGGAACCCACGGCTGTGCATGCCGTGCAGCGTGGCGGCACCGTCGGCCCACTTCTCGGTCAAGGTGATGCCGTCGCGCCCGATGAGCTCGTAACCCGACCGACGCGTGTAGTCGGTACCCACCTCGAACCCGGTGGCGTAGACGAGGCAGTCGAGTTCGTACTCGACGCCATCCACCACCACACCGGTCGCGGTGATGCGTTCGACACCTCGGCCCTGCGTGTCGACGAGCGTGACGTTGTCACGGTTGAACGCCGACAGGTAGCCGTCGTGAAAGCACGGACGCTTGCAGAACTGGCGGTAATAGGGCTTGAGCGCCTCGGCCGTGGCCGGATCGGACACGATGGTGTCGACACGCGAGCGGATCTGCTCCATCTTCTCGAAGTCGGCGAGCTCCATCGTGTTGCTGAGGCCCTCGGGGCTGAGATCGGCCGACTCGCGGCGCACCATGATCAGCAGCTTGCCGATGATGTCGGTCCAACCGTCGTTCACCAGATCCTCGGCCTGGAAGCCGCCGGACACGAGCGTGTTGAAGTTCTCCATGCGGCGCTTCTGCCAACCCGGTTCGAGCGTGTCGGCCCACTCGGGCGATGTCGGCTGATTGTTACGTACGTCGATGGATGAGGGCGTGCGCTGGAACACGTACAGGTGCTCGCTGCCCTCGGCCAGATGCGGAATGCACTGCACCGCCGTCGCCCCGGTGCCGATGATGCCGACGCGCTTGTGACCCAGACCCGACAGGCCACCCAACGAGGTACCGCCGGTGTAGTCATAATCCCAGCGGCTGGTGTGGAACGTGTGACCCTGGAACAGTTCGACGCCGGGGATCGCCGGCAGTTTCGGGCGGTGCAGCGGGCCATTGGCCATACACACGAAGCGGGCGCGCATCTGGTCACCACGGTTGGTCGAGATGATCCACCGCCCAGCGGCATCGTCCCATCGCAACCCGGTGACCTCGGTCTGGAAGCACGCGTTCGAATAGAGGTCGAAGTGGCGGCCGATGGCCTGGCTATGCGCCAGGATCTCGGGGGCGTTCGAGTACTTCTGTTCGGGGATGTACCCGATCTCCTCGAGCAGCGGCAGATAGATGTAGGACTCCACGTCGCATGCTGCGCCGGGGTAACGGTTCCAGTACCAGGTGCCGCCGAAGTCGCCACCTTTTTCGATGACGCGGATGTCGGCCACGCCCGCCTGGCGAAGGCGTGCTCCGGCAAGCAGGCCACCGAAGCCGCCACCGATGATGACGACCTCGACATCGTCGCTCAACGGCTCGCGTTCGAACGGCTCGATGTAGGGGTCCACCAGGTACCGGGCGAAGTCACCGGCCACCTCGAGATACTGGTCGTTGCCATCGACACGCAACCGCTTGTCGCGTTCCTCGCGGTACTTGCGGCGAAGGGCGTCTGCATCAATGGGTGTCTGCTGCTGGTCTGTCGACATCGCTCTGCCTTGCATCCTCGGTCTCGGGCCACTGCCCGACGTTGCGTTCTTACTACGAACAGCCGGCTTCGCACCACGCGGGGCCCGATGACCTTGGCCTCTGGCGGCGCCCGCGGTGATGGGGTGCAGTGGGCCCATGAGCACATTCGAATATCTGCAGGTTGCCTCCCCGCTGCACGACGCTGCGACGATCGATCGTGTCACAGCCGACGCACGCGCCACGCTCCACGATCTCGGTGGCATCCGGGCCGGTCAACCAGAGGACGACCCCGAGCGTCCGCTGGCGATCCTGGTCGCCACCGGCGGCACCGAATCAGCGATCCTCGACCTGGCCGCCCGCCGCCGCGCCGTGGCGCCGTTCGAGCCCGTCCTGCTGCTCGCACATCCCCTGCACAACAGCCTGCCGGCCGCGCTCGAGGCGTTGGCCCGCCTGCAGATGGACGGGCGAAGGGGACGCATCGTGCAGGTAGAGACGGGCCACACCGAGCGGCTGGCCGCCAGCATTGCCGACGTCATCGCGATCCACCGCCTGCACGCCACCCGGCTCGGGCTGGTGGGCGCGCCGTCGGACTGGCTCGTCGCCAGCGTTCCCGACGCAGAACTGCTACGCGAACGCTGGGGCGTCGAGCTGGTGCCCATCGACATCGGCGGCACCATCGACGCGCACGCTGGCGCCGCTGCCGCGCCGTCGCGGGCCGTCGCCGTGCGTTTCGCGCCACGCACGGAGCCGACGGCGGAGTTGATGCGCGCCGCTGCGTTGCACCCGGCGTTGCTGCAAACGATCGAGCAGGCACACGTCGATGCCGTCACGGTGCGCTGCTTCGACTTCCTAACCGAGCTGACCACGTCTGGTTGCGTGGCGCTGGCCGAGCTGAACGACACAGGAATCGTGGCCGGCTGCGAGGGTGACGTCGCCAGCACGGTAGCGATGCTGTTGGTGCGTGCCCTGTTCGGTCAGCCGAGTTGGATGGGCAATCCCGCACACGTCGACACCGACACCGACCGGGTGCTGCTGGCGCACTGCACGGTGGCCCCTTCGCTGGTGGACGCCGTGGAGTTGCACACGCATTTCGAATCCGGCCTTGGCATCGGGCTACGCGGCACGTTCGCACCTGGCTGGGTGACCGTGATGCGCCTCGGTGGGCCGGCCCTGAATCGCCTGTGGATCGCCGAAGCCGAGATCGAATCCACCGGAACAGCCAACGACCTGTGCCGCACACAGGTGACCCTGCGCCTGGAAGGCAAACGCGCCGACACCTTGTTGGAGGCACCGCTCGGCAACCACCTGGTGTTGTTCCACGGCCGCCACCGCGAACGCATCGAGCAGTGGTGGCGGCTCGCGTTCGGCACGAGTGCCTGAAATCAGCGCCCGGCGATTCAGCTCCCGGCGACTCAGCTCTCGAGCTGATGACCCAGTGTCTGCACCGCTTCGATGAACTCGTCGATCATGTCGTAGACCACCTGCGCGGCGGTTTTGCTGACGTTCATCGAGCCCACGATCTGGCCGACGAAGTAGTTGGTCAACTGCTCGGCGCCACTACCCGACCGATGGGCCGCACGGTCGATGCGCGCCAGGGCCTCACCCACCAAGATGGGCTGCATGGGCATGCCCAACGGCTTGGGGTTGTCGGGGTTGTCCCATTCGTCGGTCCAGGCAGTGCGCAACTGCCGGGCCGGCTTGCCGGTGCGTGAACGCGACCGCACGGTGTCCGATGACGTTGCCTCGAGGAACTTGCGCTTCACCACCGGATGCGTTTCGGCTTCCTCGGTGGTGAGCCACACCGAACCGCACCACACGCCCTGCGCCCCGAGCGCCATTGCAGCAGCCATCTGCCGGCCGCGGCCGATGCCGCCCGCCCCGAGCACCGGAACCGGTGCGACAGCATCGACGATCTCGGGGATGAGCACCATCGTGCCGACCTCGCCGGTGTGGCCACCGGCCTCGGCGCCCTGGGCGATGATGATGTCGACGCCGACGTTGACGTGGCGCTGTGCATGCTGGGCCTTGCCGGCAAGGGCGCCCAGCAGCCGGCCTTCTTCTTTGACGCGATCGATCATGTGCGCAGGCGGCGGGCCAAGGGCGTTCACCACCAACGATGGCCGACGGGCCAGCGCGATCTCCAACAGCGGGTCGGCCTGGTTGGCCGAGAACGGCACGGCGCCACCGCCGCCAATCACACCGCCGCGGCCCCCACCGTCGCCATCGCTGAGCGTGGGCACGTCGTAGCGGCGCAGGATGTCGTCGACAAAAGCGATGTGCTCGGCCGGGATGAGCCCACGAATGTCGTCGAGTGTGTAGCCGCCGGCGTCACTGCCGGCGTACTTGGCGGGCACGATCAGATCGATGCCATAGGGGCGATCGCCGATCTCGTTCTCGATCCACTCCAGGTCGATCTCGAGCTGGGCGGGTGAATGCGCCACGGCACCGAGCACCCCCATACCGCCGGCCTTCGACACGGCAGCGACGACATCGCGGCAGTGCGTGAACGCAAGAATGGGTACATCGATTCCGAGCATGTCGGTGATGGCGGTCTTCATGGTGCAATCGCCTCCTGTACGGCCATAGGGCCCTTGGGGTCATGTTGTCAGGACTACATTGACGGTCACAAATTACCGTACCTATTATCAGCGGATGGACCGAACCCTGCTGGCTCCGCCGCTGCGATCGAAGCTCGACACCCAATCCGAGCAGTTCCAGCAGAACCGTGCCGACATCCTCGAACAGCTCGATGTCATCGATGCCCTGCTCGACCAGGCCGAGGCCGGCGGCGGTCCGAAGGCAATGGACCGCATGCGCGCTCGCGGCAAGCTGCCGGTGCGCGAGCGCATCGCCAACGTACTCGACCCCGACTCGCCCTTCTTCGAGATCAGCGCCCTCGCGGCGTACGACAGCGACTACGCGATGGGTGGCGGTGCGGTGGTGGGTATCGGCGTGATCGCCGGCACCGAGTGCGTCATCTTGGCCAACGACCCGTCCGTGCTCGGTGGTGCGCTCACGCCGTATGTGGCCAAGAAATGGATGCGTGCGCTCGAGATCGCACGCGACAACCGCATGCCCTACGTGAGCTTCGTCGAGTCCGCCGGCGCCGATCTACGCGTCGAGACCGACGGTGGTGGGGGCCGGCGTGTGCAGACCGATCACTTCGCCGAGAGCGGCCGCTTCTTCTACGAGCTCATCGAGTTGTCAAAGATGCGCATCCCCACCGTGTGCGTCGTGTTCGGTTCGTCCACCGCTGGCGGCGCGTACCAGCCGGGACTCAGCGACTACAACATCGTGGTCAAGGAGCAGTCGAAGATCTTTCTCGCGGGTCCGCCGCTGGTGAAGATGGCCACGGGCGAGGAGTCCGACGACGAGACGCTCGGCGGCGCACAGATGCACGCCGAGGTATCGGGTCTGGGCGACTACTTCGCCGAGGACGAGATGGACGCCATCAGGCTGTGCCGCGAGGTCGTGTCGCACCTCAACTGGCGCAAGCCCGGCCCCGAGCCCAGCCTGGCGCCCGACGAGCCCGTACACGACCCCGACGAGTTGCTCGGTCTGGTCAGCCGCGACCTGCGCTCGCCCGTGGATGTGCGCGATGTCATCGCCCGGGTGGTCGATGGCTCCCGCTTCGAGGAGTTCAAGCCGCGGTATGGAGCCAGCATCGTGTGCGGGTGGGCCAGCATCCACGGCTACCCCGTGGGCATCATCGGCAACAACGGCGTCATCTACCCCCGCTCGGCCGAGAAGGCCACGCACTTCATCCAGCTGTGCAACCAGATCGACGTGCCGCTGGTGTTCATGCAGAACATCACCGGCTACATGGTGGGCCGCGACTTCGAGGCCGACGGCATCATCAAGAAGGGGTCGCAGATGCTCAACGCCGTCACCAACTCCACCGTTCCGCACCTCACCGTCACCATCGGATCGTCGTACGGCGCCGGCACCTACGGCATGTCGGGCCGGGCGTTCGGCAACCGGTTCACGTTCCTGTGGCCCACCGCCAAGATCGCCGTGATGGGCCCCAAGCAGATCGCCGGCGTGATGTCGATGGTGCGCCGTGGGCAGGCCGCCCGACAGGGTCTGCCCTTCGACGAGGACGAAGACCGCAAGATCATCGAGATGGTCGAGGCCATCCAGGAGAAGGGCTCGCTGGCACTGGTGGCCACCGGTGCAATCAGCGACGACGGCATCATCGACCCGCGCGACACGCGCACCGTACTGGGCATGTGCCTGTCGGTGGTACGCAACCGAGCTATCGCCGGTGCCGAGGGATACGGAGTGTTCCGGCTGTGAGCTTCTCCACCATCCTCATTGCCAACCGCGGCGAGATCGCCCGGCGCATCATGCGCTCGGCGCACGACATGGGTATTCGCACCGTTGCCGTGTACGTCGATTCCGATGCAGCCGCACCGTTCGTGTCCGAAGCCGACGAAGCCGTGCGGCTGGCCACCGGCTACCTCGACGGTGCCGCCATCATCGCTGCGGCCGTGACCGCCGGCGCCGAGGCCATTCATCCCGGCTATGGGTTCCTGTCCGAGAACGCTGGCTTCGCTGCCGACGTGGTGGCTGCCGGGCTCACCTGGATCGGGCCACCCCCCGAAGCCATTGCATCTATGGGAGACAAGCTGGCCGCAAAGCGTCTGGCCGTTGCGGCGGGTGTGCCCACGTTGCCGTCCGCCGACACTCCAGACGGCGCAGCCGCCGTTGGCTACCCGCTGTTGGTCAAAGCGTCGGCTGGTGGCGGTGGCAAGGGCATGCGCATCGTGGCCACCGCTGCCGAACTCGACGAAGCCGTCGCATCGGCGCGTCGCGAAGCCCTCAGCGGTTTCGGCAACGACACCGTGTTCCTCGAACGCTACGTGGCATCGTCGCGTCACATCGAGATCCAGATCCTCGGCGATGCCCACGGCAATCTGGTGCACCTCGGCGAGCGCGAGTGCAGCATCCAGCGCCGTCACCAAAAGCTCATCGAGGAGTCGCCCTCACCGGTGGTCGACGACGCCATGCGCACGGCGATGGGCGAGGCCGCCCTGCAACTGGGGCGCTCCATGGGCTACCAGTCGGCGGGCACCGTTGAGTTCCTGGTCGATGACGCCACCCGCGAGTTCTTCTTCCTCGAGGTCAACACCCGCCTGCAGGTGGAACATCCCGTCACCGAAGAGGTCACGGGTATCGATCTGGTGCGCGAGCAGATCCGCATCGCTGCGGGCGAACCGCTGGGATACGCGCAATCCGACATCACCTTCTCCGGTCACGCCATCGAGGCACGGCTGTGTGCAGAAGACCCCGATGCCGGCTTCCTCCCGGCCACGGGCACGCTGTCGGCGTTCGCCCCCGCCCCCACTCCGGTGGTGCGCTGGGAATCGGGCGTGCAGCAGGGCTCGGTGGTCAGCGTCACGTTCGACCCGATGCTCGCCAAGGTCATCGCCCATGCGCCGACGCGCACCGAGGCCGCCGGCCTGCTGGCACTGGCACTCGAGCGACTGCATCTCGGCGGCGTCACCACCAACCGCGACTTCCTGGCGGCCACGCTGCGCCACCCCAACTTCATCGCCGGTGACACCACCACCGACTTCATCGAGCGGGTCCGCCCGGCTCTCAAGCTGACCCTCAACGACGCCGATCTGCATCGCGCCGGCGTTGCTGCGGCGCTATGGATTCAGGGAGAGAACCGTGCCCACGCGCCGGTATTGGCACAGCTGCCCAGCGGGTGGCGCAACGCGCGGCTTCCAGCTCAGCACACCGCTCTGCGTCACGGCGATCGCATCGTCGACATCGCCTACCGATCTCGACGAGACGGTTCGTTCGCCATCGATGGCAGCGGCAGTGCGCTCATCCATCGCCGCTCTCCCGCCGATATCGATGTCGAGGTGGACGGCCGCAGGTCAACGCTGCGCATCACCCGCGCTGCCGATCGCATCTTCGTGCAGACACCGCGCGGCACCATCGATTTCCACATCGTGCCGCGCTTCGAGGTGCCCGGGTCCGAGCTGCCAACCGGTGGGCTCACTGCCCCCATGCCCGGCACCGTGCTCGATGTGCGCGTCGCCGTAGGCGACCACGTCTCCGCCGGCACCACGCTGGTGGTGATGGAGGCCATGAAGATGGAGCATCACATCACTGCGCCCGCCGATGGCATCATCACCGAGGTGTTCGTCGGCGCCGGTCAACAGGTCGGCAACGGTGCCGTGTTGCTGATGCTCGAACCCGACGACACCGACGGTTCTCCAGGAGGCCCGCAATGACGAAGCCGATCCGTATTGCCAATTGCTCGGGGTTCTACGGCGATCGCCTGTCGGCCGCCCGCGAGATGGTCGAGGGCGGCCCCATCGATGTGCTCACCGGTGATTGGCTGGCCGAACTGACCATGCTGATCCTGGCCCGCACGCAGGCGAAGCGGCCCGGTGGCGGCTATGCGAGCAGCTTCGTGAAGCAGATGGAGCAGGTGATGGGCACCTGCCTCGACCGGGGGATCAAGGTCGTCACCAACGCCGGCGGGCTCGACCCCGACGGCTGCGCCGAGGCCGTTGCCGAGGTGGCCGCCAAGCTGGGCCTGTCACCCACCATTGCGTACGTCAACGGCGACAACCTGCTGCCCCGTCTCGACGAGTTGGTTGCAGCCGGTGTGGACCTGGCCCACTTCGAGACGGGTGAGGCCATCGGCGACACGTCACGGTTCATCACCGCCAACGCCTACCTGGGCTGCTGGGGCATCGTCGACGCGCTGAACCGTGGTGCCGACATCGTCATCACCGGCCGCGTCACAGACGCTGCGGTGGTGTGCGGACCCGCCGCATGGCACCACGGCTGGGCACGCAACGACTGGGACGCTCTGGCTGGCGCTGTCGTTGCCGGGCATGTGGTGGAATGCGGAGCGCAGGCCACCGGCGGCAACTACTCGTTCTTCACCGAGGTGCCCGGCATGACCCGGGTCGGCTTTCCATGGGCCGAGATCGCAGCCGACGGGTCGTGCGTCATCGGCAAACACGACGGCACCGGCGGCGAGGTGTCCATCGGCACCGTCACCTCGCAGTTGCTCTACGAGATCGCCAGCCCCTCCTACCTCGGCCCCGATGTCTCCGCCCGCTTCGACACCATCCAGCTCGAACAGCTCACACGCGATCGTGTGCGCATCAGTGGCACCAAAGGTGAGCCGCCGCCACCCACATTGAAGGTGGCCATGAACGAGGTCGGTGGGTTCCGCAACGACATGGCCGTCGCCCTGACCGGTCTCGACATCGACGCCAAGGCCCAGTTGGTCGAGGACGCGTTCTGGGTGGCGTGCCCATACGGCCCAGGCGATTTTGCCAGCGTCACGACCCGCGTGGTGCGCACCGACAAGATCGATCCTGCCAGCAACGAAGAAGCAGTTGCCCTGTGGCGCATCACGCTGAAGGATCCCGATGAACGCAAGGTCGGCCGCGCCGTCGCCAACGCAGTCACAGAAATTGCACTTGCAACGATCCCCGGCATGTTCGGCGTCAGTGGCGGCCCAGCGGGAGGCAATGCCTACGGCGTCTACCGTCCAGCGTTGGTGCCCGCCGGGCTGGTGCCCCAGCACGTGGTGATCCTCGGCGGCGAACGGACTGTCGTCGATTCCGTCGCTCCCGATGATGACGTCACCGTCGTCGGCCTAGCGGGCCCATCGGCAGCGATACCGGGTGGACACACGATGGCCGTGCCGCTCGGCCGGCTGTACGGTGCCCGCTCGGGCGACAAGGGCGGCAATGCCAACCTGGGCGTGTTCGCCCGCACCGATCAGGCCTGGGCCTGGCTCGACGAGTTCCTCACCACCGAGACACTGCAGCGCCTGCTGCCCGAGACGGCCCCGTTGGTGGTCGATCGGTATCGCCTACCCGCCCTGCGTTCGCTGAACTTCGTGATCCACGACCTGCTGCAAGAGGGCGTTGCCGCGTCTACACGCCAAGATGCCCAGGCCAAGAGCCTCGGCGAATGGCTGCGCAGCCGAGTGGTCGACATCCCCGCGGCGCTCCTGGAATGAGCATGACCGCCGCCGTCATCGCCAACGACATGGTCTCGGCCGAGCCCACCGAACTGCAGCAGCGGCTCCGATCCGTGAAGCCACCGCGCGCGGTCATCGACCACGACCGCGAGCGCCGCCTCACCGAACGCCAGCGCGAGATCCTCGACCAACTCGGCCACCTCTTCGATTCCGGCTTCGCTGACCTCACGATGGCAGAGATCGCCGCACAGGCGAACTGCTCGCTGCGCACGCTGTACGGCCTGGCGCCGAGCCGCGACGAGCTCGTGCTGGCCGTGGTCGACCGCAACCTCTGGAAGGTGGGGCGCAGCGCGATGGATGCAATCACGCCGCACATGGCCCCGCTCGATGCGCTGCACGCCTACCTACACGCAGCCACCGAGGCAGTCAACGGCATGACCCAACCCTTCGCCCGCGATCTCGACACGGTCCCGTCAGCACAACGACTCGGCGATTTCCACGCCGACTACCTGGTTGCTGTCACCCGCAGCCTGCTGGACCTTGCGGTCGAACGAGGCGAGATCATCGACATCGATACCGCCGCCGCGGCGCGTGTGATGGCAGGCATGGCTCGCGACCTGTCGCGGCCCGAGGTCATGCCCACGCTGCGGTCATCACCCAAGCAGGCAGCAGACTCGTTGCTGAACATCATGCTCAGCGGTATGCGGGTAACGGCGAAGGCACGCCTGACGAAGACACACACAGCGAAGACAACCGAACCGAACCGGCGCACCCCAAGGAGCAGACATGGCTGAACTCGACGGATTGAGGGCCGATCTCGTGGCCGAACAGCAGGCGCTCGACGACATCGTCGCCGGCCTCGGCAACGACCAATGGTCGTTGCCCACGCCGAGCCCCGGGTGGAACGTGGCCGACCAGATCGGTCACCTCACCTACTTCGACGGCACGGCCGCACTGGCCATCACCGATCCCGACGCGTTCCGCGCCGGCGTGGAGTCGCTGTTCGCGTCGGCGGGTAGCGACGGCGGCGACGACTTCACGCTCGGGGCCTTCCGCGCGCTCGCCCCGGCGCAGCAGCTCGCTGCCTGGCGTGCGAATCGACGCCTCCTCGCCGAGGCTGCCGCAACGCTCTCGGACACCACCCGCATTGCGTGGTACGGCCCATCAATGGGAGCGAAGTCGTTCCTCACTGCGCGGCTGATGGAGGTGTGGGCACACGGCACCGACATCATCGACACGGTCGGTGGCCATCGCGAGCCCACCGATCGGTTGCGCCACATCGCCCAGTTGGGTTTCATCACCCGCGGCTGGTCATACACGGTGCGCGGCCAGGAGGCGCCCACTGGCGACATGCGCCTTGAGCTCAACAGCCCATCGGGCGAGTTGTGGACCTGGGGGCCCGACGATGCGGCCGATACCGTGCGCGGGTCGGCCGAGGACTTCTGCCTGGTCGTCACCCAACGCCGTCACGTCGACGACACCGACCTGCAGTGCAGCGAAATTGGGCGGCATTGGCTGCTCCGGGCGCAGGCCTTTGCTGGTGGCGCCACCAATGTTCCCGAACCACGGAGGTCGTGATGTCAGTCATCGAAACCACACTGCACAACGGCGTGATGACCATCACACTGGCCGACATCGAGCGGCGTAACTCGCTGAGCGCCCAACTCACCAGCGAGCTGATACCCGCGCTCGATTTCGCCGACAACGACCCCGAGGTGCGCGTCGTGGTGCTCACCAACGCTGGCACGGTGTTCTGTGCCGGGGCCAACCTGTCCGAACGCTCCTCGGGTGACCCGAAAGCGGGCAACCTCGACCCGCGATCGATCTTTGGTCGCTTCCGCCATTCGCCCAAGCCGTACGTGGGACGCATCGCCGGGCACTGCGTGGCAGGCGGCATGGGCCTGATGGCGGCGATGGACATCTCAGTCGCTGTCGATCACGCCAAGTTCGGGTTCACCGAGGTGCGCGTGGGCGTGGCGCCAGCAATGATCTCGGTGATCTGCCTCCCCAAGATGCACCCCGCCGATGCGCGATCAACGTTCCTGCGCGGCAACAGGTTCTCCGCCGCCGAGGCAGCCCGCATGGGCCTGATCAACAGCGCCGTTCCAGCAGACCAACTCGATGCCGAGATCGACCTGATCGTCAGCGATCTTCTGGCCGGTGAGCCGGGCGCAATCGCGGCCAGCAAACAATTACTCGCGGTCGTACCCACGCTCAGCGAAGACGACGCCTTCACCTGGACAGCAGAGTTATCGGCCAACCTGTTCGCCAGCGATGCGGCACGCGAAGGCATGGCCGCCTATCTGGAGAAGCGCCCGGCGCCCTGGGTGCGCTGAGCCGTCAGAGTTGCTTCACGCGCGACGGGCCGAGGCCCGCGGCATCGACCTGCTTCACCAACGCCGAGGCCTCGGCGCTGGTGAGACCAGCCTTGACCACTGCGAACTTGCCGGTGACCGGCTTGATCGTGAAGTCGGTGAACTTCGCTGCAGTGAGCTTGTCGATCTGTGCCTGAGCGTCGGCCTCGGTGACATAGATGCCCTGCACGACCTCGAAGTTGGTGGCCGTGGGGTCGATGAGCTGGAACACGGTTGCCGTGCCGACACCCGCAGTGTTGATCTGCTTCATCAACGCCGACGCCTCTGCGCCGGTGAAGCCCACCTTCACCACGGCAAAGGTAGAGGTGAGGGTCTTGATCGTGAAGCCGGCGAACTTCGCTGCTGTGAGCTTGTCGATCTGGGTCTGCGCCTCGAGCTTGGTGGGGAAGATGCCCACCACGACCTCCCAGTTCGTCGCGGTCGCCAGGCCAGAGACGACCGTGGTCGTGGTGACTTCGGCGGGCACCGCGGTGGTGGTGCTCCCGCCGACCAACGAGAGGTCGAGGGTGGAGGTGGTGGATGCAATCGTGGTGGTGGTCTTGGCCGACGAGTCACCACCGCTACTGCACGATGCCACGCCGACAGCCAGCGGCAGCACACCCAACAGGAACCATTTGGCCTTCAGCATGACCACCCCTTCGAGCGGGCCGGGGCGTCGCCCGACACTGCATTTCAGCGAAGCATAGTCACGCTGAGCGGTCGCCCGTCACCGCGCGCTCGCTCACAACGTCATCGGTAGCGATGTGCCGTTCTGGCAGGTGCCGTTCAGGCATGCGACGTTCGGGCAAGGTGATTCGGAACCGGCACCCCTGATCCGGCCTCGGACCCGGCGTGGCGTCCAGGGTGATCCTGCCGCCATGGGCCTCGACGATCGATTTCGCGATCGACAGGCCGAGACCCGAGCCACCACTGTGGCGCGAACGCGACGAGTCACCGCGATAGAAGCGCTCGAAGGCGTGCAGTTGGGTCTCCGCGTCCATGCCCGGGCCGTGGTCGATGAGATCGATCGTGACCAGATCGTTCGATGACTGCGCATGGAGTTCGATGGGCGTCTCGACGGGTGTGTGCACCAGCGCGTTGTAGAGCAGCGCGGCCAGCACCTGTTGCAGTCGCAACGCATCGCCCACCACGGGCAACGGCCCGGCGACGGACACCGTGAGCTGGCGCCCGGGTTGCACCGCCCGCGCATCGCGCGCGGCATCGTCGACCAGTGGGGCCAGATCGATGTCGTCGGTGCTGAGTGCCCGACCCTGGTCGAGCTTGGCCAAGAGGAGCAGATCGTCGACGATGAGTCCCATCCGATGTGCCTCCGCCGACACCCGTCGCATGGCATCATCGAGCGCGGCGCCATCCTGCAGCCCACCCTGGGCATAGAGATCGCTGTACCCGCGAATCGACGTGAGCGGGGTGCGCAGCTCGTGCGATGCATCGGTCACGAACTGGCGCAGGCGTTCGTCAGCAGCCTGACGTTCGTCGAGCATCGTGTTGAGCGCACGCGCCAGACGTCCGGCCTCGGTGCCGGCGGGATAGTGCGCGATGCGGCGTTCATCGTCGCCAGCGGTGATTGCGTCGGCCGCTTCGGTCATGTCGTTGATCGGCTTCACCCCGAGACGCACCACCCACACAGCGGTCAATCCGATGGCGCCGAGCACCACCAGACCACCGAGTCCACTCGCCAGCAGCAGGCGACGGTAGGCCGCGTCAGCGCGGGTGAGGGGCAATGCGATGACCTCCCACCCGGTGGTGCCGGGCCGCTGCACCACGACCACACGGAACCGGCTGTCGGTGCCCTTGCCGTCGGTCGTGAACGGAGCCATCGTCGGCCCAGGTGGTGCAGCGGCGGCCCGGGCCACAGACACGATGGGTTCGCCGGCACTCAACTGTGGGGCGACCACCGCAGTCAGGGTGCCGTCGGCGTCGAGATGTCCGACGAAGAGTTCGGACAGGTTGGTGTTGTCAGGTGGCACGATGCCGCCGGGTCCCGCCCCACCGGAACCGCCAAAGCCTCCGACATCACCCGTGCCACGCGAGACGATACCGATGGCAAACGGCATGGCACTGCGGAGCTGTTGATCGACCTGTTGGGTGAGGTACCGCCGCTGGGTATTGGCCACCAGAAAGCCGGCAACGGCAAACGTGAGCGCAACTGCGGCCAGGCCGATGTACAGACGCGAACGCAGCTTCATCCGTCGACCCGCAGGCAGTAGCCGACGCCTCGAACCGTGTGGATGAGCTTCGGTTCGCTCTGGTCCACCTTGCGGCGCAGGTAGCTCATGAAGGTCTCGACCACCGAGGCATCACCGTCGAAGTCGTACTCCCAGACATGATCGAGGATCTGCGCGCGGGTGACGACGCGCCCGGTGTTGACCAGCAGGTAATGCAGCAACTTGTACTCGGTGGGCGACAACGCCACGACCGATCCGGCCTTGGTGACACGGTGGGCATCGTGATCGAGTTCGAGATCGCTGACGCGCAGCACACGATCTTTGTCGGCAAGACCGACGCGGCGCAGGATCACGCGCACTCGCGCGACCAGCTCGGCAATGGCGAACGGCTTGATCATGTAATCATCGCCGCCACCCGTGAGACCACGGACGCGATCATCGACGCCATCCCGCGCCGTCAGGAACATCACCGGGATCTGCGAGCCGTCGGCGCGCAGGCGGCGCAGCACTTCGAAGCCATCGATACCCGGCATCATCACATCGAGCACGATCATGTCGGGCCGAACGGAGGCCACCCTGGCAAGTGCGTCGTGGCCGTTGCTGCTGATCGTGGTCTCGATGCCGTCCAGGCGCAGGGCCGAGGCGACGAGGAAGGAGATGTTGTCCTCGTCGTCGACGACGAGGACACGCGGTGGTCGATCCGACGTTCCAGCCATGTCGCTGCCCATCCTACGGTCGGAAGACCCAGCGTCGCAGCAGGCCGAATCGGGCAACTGTGACCAACCCCCAGCTCAGCAGCAGCACGAGGATCTGGGCGAGGCTCCCGGTCACGTTGGCCAGCGCCAGGCTGGACAGCCCCAGCCCGGCCACCGAGATCACCAACCCACCCAGATAGTGGCGGCTGCGACCGCGGTCGTCGCGGTACCCGAACGTGTATCGGCGATTTGCCCATGTGTTCGCCAGCGCCGTCGCGCTCACTGCGAACAGGTTCGCCCACACCGCCCCCACGGCACCACGCCACAGGAGGAACAGCAGCAGCGACACCACGGTGCTGAGCACGCCGACCTTGGCGAAGGTGACGATCTGACGGCCGAAGTCATCGTCGAGCCCGGGGCGGGCATCGTCACCGAGATCGATCCGACCCTTCCCGGTCCAGAACCGCCGCGCCACACGCGCCACGCCGCGGAGGTCGTCGAACGCAGTCCGCGCCACCTGCACGCGACTGTCGGGATCGTCGATCCACGTGACCGGCACCTCATGAACCCGCAGGCCATTGTGCTCGGCCAGCAGCAGCAGTTCCGTGTCGAAGAACCATGCGTTGTCCTGTACCTGCGGCAGCAGGCGCTGAGCCACGCTCGAACGTATCGCCTTGAAACCGCACTGCGCATCGCGAAAGCGGTTGCCGAACACGAGGTGCAGCACCGCGTTGTAGCTACGCGAGATGAACTCCCGCTGCGGACCACGCGCCACCTGCGCGCCGGTTGCAAGCCGTGAGCCGATGGCGATGTCGGAGTGCCCGCTCACGAGCGGGGCCACCAGGGGCAGCAACGCATCGAGTCCCGTTGACAGATCCACGTCCATGTAGGCGACCACGGTGGAGTCGTTGTCGGTCCACGCATGACGCAGCGCTCGCCCGCGACCCTTCTCCTCGAGATGGATGGCGCGTACGCCGGGGACCTGCCCGGCGATCACATTGGCGATCAGCCACGTGCGGTCGGTGGAGGCATTGTCCACGATGGTCACCCGCCACGTGAACGGAAACCCATCCGCGAGGTAGGAGTGCAGCGCTGCGATGCTCGACTCCAATGAGGCTTCCTCGTTGTACACAGGAACCACGATGTCGATCACGGGTGCCACATGCGTCGGAGGGGTGGTCGGCACCTGGTCGGTGGTCGGTGGCTCCACGGTGGTGCTGGTCATGTCAGCATGGTGCGTGATGCACCTTGGATTTGTGTGGGAGCAACCTTCGGGTTTGCTGGGAACATCCGCCAGCACTCCCAGCAAACCCGAAGATGGTTCACAGCCGGCCCGAAGCGGCCACTGCCACGATGTAGCCCATGTCTGAAGACACACTCACCATCGCCGCCGAGCCGAACGTTTCCGCCGGGACGACCGGACGCCCCGAGTCGCTCGACCCCGTACCGCCGGCGCTGAGCGGCCGCGGGCGGCTGATCGAAGCGGCTATCGCAATCGCCGCGCTGGTGTTGAACGCGTGGAATCTCTCGATCAACGGGTACGGCAACGCGTACTACGCCGCGGCTGCACGGTCGATGACCAGCAGCTGGCACAACTTCATCTACGGCAGCTACGACGCGGGCGGTTTCATCACCCCCGACAAGCCGCCGTTCGCGTTGTGGGTCCAGGCAGCGTCGGCCAAGGTCTTCGGGTACAGCTCGTGGAGCCTGCTGCTTCCATCGGCCGTCGCCGGAGCCCTCGCCGTCTGGCTGTTGACGATCACCGTGCGGCGGGTATGGGGCCGCACTGCCGGCATCGCAGCGGGTGTCGCACTGGCGCTGACACCGATGATGTTTGCCGTCGCCCGATCGAGCAATCCCGATGCGATCCTGGTGCTGATGCTCGTTGCCGCTGCATGGGCCACCGAGCGAGCCGTCGCCACCAACACGTTGCGCTGGTCAGCCGCAGCGGGCGCGTTGGTCGGGCTCGGATTCCTCACGAAGATGCTCGCTGCCGCGGTCATCCTTCCCGCCCTCGGTCTGGCCGTCCTGTTCGGCGTCAGCGTCTCGTGGCGTCGTCACGCCGCTCACATCGGCTTGATCGGTGCAGCGTTCGTGGCCGTCAGCGGTGCGTGGGTTGCGCTCATGGATCTCAGCCCCAACAGCCCGTTCGTCGGTGGGAGCACCGACGGCAGCGCCTGGAACCTGGTCTTCGGCTACAACGGCTTCGGTCGGGTCTTCGGCAACGAGGGCGGCGGCGCACCGGGCGGTGGGGCAGGTGGTGGTGGAGGGTTCGCGGGCGCGGGCGGCGTCGATCAGTTCGGTGGCACGCCGGGCATCGGGCGCCTGTTCAACATGGGCATGGGCGATCAGGTGATGTGGTTGTCGGTGATCGTCGGCGTGTCGCTGATCGCCGGCATCCTCACGGCCGTGCGGCGCCGCCGACGTGATCCCCAGACCGGTTCGCTGGCGTTGTTCGGGGTGTGGGCGGTGTTGACGTATCTGCTGTTCGCCTACTCGAAGGGCATCTTCCACAACTACTACGTCTCTGCGCTGGCACCGGCGATGGCAGCGCTCGTGGGCATCGGCATCGCCCAGGTGTTGCGCGGCGGCCGACCTGCACGGCTCATGGCAGCTGCCGCGGTGGTCGGCACTGCGGTCGTCGAGCTGATCCTGCTGCGCCGGGTCGACGCCTTCTCCTGGCTGCGCATCGTCGCGCCGGTTGCGCTTGCGCTGGTGGCCATCGCGCTGGTGCTGTGGGCCTTCAGCGAATCGATGACCAGGTGGCGCTACGTCACGATCGGCGCCGGCCTGGCAGCCGGGCTCATTGCCCCGGCGATGTGGATCGGCAGCGGGTTGACACATGCGCAGACCGCAACCTTCCCTGACGCTCGCCCTGCGGTGATGAGCAACGGCGGCGGCTTCCCGGGCGGCGGCTTCCCGGGCGGCGGCTTCCCGGGCGGCGGCTACCCGGGCGGCGGCCTCCCGGGCGGCGGCCTCCCGGGCGGCGGCCTCCCGGGCACTGGCGGCGATGGCGGTGCGGGTGCTCCTGGCGGCGGATTCGGTGCTGGCGGAATCGACACCAGCGTGCTCGACTATCTGCAGGCCAGCACGACCACCGAGACATGGATCCTCGCCGTCGGCAGTTCGATGCAGGCCGACACCCCGATCATCGAGGGCTACCGAGTGATGTCGATGGGCGGCTTCAGCGGCAGCGACAACGCGATGTCGGCCGAACGCCTTGCCGGCCTGGTCCGAACGGGCCAACTGCGCTACGTGAGCGGTTCGAGCGGTGGCCCCGGTGGCCCTGGTGGCGGCGCACCCGGCGGGTTTGCTGGCGGCTCTGGCGTGACCACGTGGGTTGCATCGGCGTGCACGGTCGTGGACCTGTCGTCGGTGGGTGACGGCACGAGCACCGCGGTGATCTACGACTGCGCCGGCAAGGCCGACGCCATTCTGGAAGCGGCGAAGAACGCGCCCGCCTCGACAACGACCGGCACAGGTACCGGCACCGGCACCGGCACGCGGCCCACCGGTAACGGTCCCGGCGGCGTCGACATGGCCGCGTTGCAGGAATGCATGGTGGCCCAGGGCATTGATGCCTCCGCGCTGCAGGGTGGACCGCCGAACTTCGCCGACCCGGCTGTGCAGGAGGCGATGCAGGCGTGCGCCCAGTACCTGCCCGCAGGTGGGCCAGCGGGCGGCGCCGGCCAGCAACCGGGCCAGCAACCGGGCCAGCAACCAGCTCAGCGACCGGGCGCTGCTACGACGACAAGCTCGCCTTGAGCCGTTCGAGGGTGCGCTGCATGCCCTTCGTCATCGAACGCGACCGGCGCAGCACCTTCTCGTAGATGAATCCCTGCAGGCCCTTCGAGGCATCGAAGCTGAACGACTCGGTCACGGTGGTGCCGGTACCGACAGGGGCCAGCTCGTAACGCCAGGTCGTGTAGCCCTCGACGACGAACTCGAACAGTTCGCCAGGCACACACGCCGTGACCTCCGAAGTGGTGGTCCATTTCTTCATCGTGATCCCTGCGACGACCACCTTGTTGTCACCCTCGAACTTCGCCCCGACCACCGGTCCGGTTGCTCCGCCGACCCACCGGCCGGCGGTGCACTCGGGGCTCCACTCACCCGTACGGGTGATGTCGGAGACGGCCGCGAACACCTCCATCGGCGAACGATCGATCGTGACGCTTGCGGTACCTGTGACCATGATTCCCCCTGGGATGAAACGTGCGCCTCAGTCTTCACCGTCGGGGACCCAACAGCAATGTGGTAACGATCACCAGTCCGCCGACCACGATGAACGCCCAACTCACACCGACGATCGCAAGGAGCGGCGCGCCGAGCGCCAGGCCTACTGGCCGCAGGCCTTCGCCCAGTGCGCCCACCACGCCGAACACCCGCCCCTGCACTTCCGGCGCCACGACACCCTGCAGCGTGGTGAGCAGCGACGTATTGGCAATGGCAATGGCCACGCCGCCGATCAGGAAGGCGACCCCGGTGCCGACGATCGGCAACAGACCGGCGGAGGCGAGGCACCCACCGATGAGCAACATCGGCAGCGAAATCGCGCCCTTCGCGAATTTGCCGGCCAGCAACGCACCCACCAACACGCCTGCGGACACCGTGATCTCCAGCGCTCCATATGCTCCCGGCCCGACATGGAAGCGATCCACAGCCAGTGCGACGATCAGCAACGGTACGGGCGCAGCGACCATGTTGAGCACCGACGCCAGGCCCACCAGGCGGCGCAGTTGTGGTTCGCGCACCACCGAGGCGATGGCACCACGGGTGGAGTGCCGCTCGCGGGCCTGTGGCGTCGCCCCTGCCGGGCGAGGGATCCGGGCACACACGATGAAAGCAGCCGACCAGGCAAACGTTGCGGCGTTCACCAGCATCACGTTGCCGACATCGAACACGCTGATCATCAACCCGCCGAGCAGAGGTCCGATCAGGCCCCCCACGGCCGAGTTGGCCATGTTCAGACCGTTGGCAGCGGCACGATGCTCGCTTTCGATGAGGCTCGGCACCACGGTGGAATACGTGGGATCGAACACGGCCGTGGCCATCGACGACAGTGCGACCAACGCACAGATCAGCACGGGAGACGCGTGGTGACGGATCGCGAGCACTGCCAGCGTCGCGGTGACAACGACACGTTGGAGATCAGCGGCGATGAGCAGGTGCCGGCGGTCGTACCTGTCGGCAAGCCACCCGCCGAACGGCGCGCAGATCACGAACGGCACGATCATCGACGCTGCTACGGCAGCCAACAGCGCATTGCCGCCAGTGCGACGGGCCCACCAGAGCAGCGCCACGCTCTGCATGCCGTCGCCGATCACAGAGACGACCTGGCCGATCCAGATGAGGCGGAAGTTGCGATACAGGCGAAGGATCATGTGGGCTATCGTCGGCCTCGTCTCATACGAAAGCTAGATGCAGATTGGCAAGAGGAGCCCCCATGCCCAAACCGTGGCCCGCCACACGCGAGATCACGTCGCCCGCCGCCATCTCGATGCTCGCCAACCTGCGTTCTCTGCGCTATCTGCTGCCCTTCATGCGCGACGCCCACACGCTGTCATCCGCCGCCGCCGCCCTGGGGCGGCCGACATCAACCGTGGCGTACTGGATCCCACGGTTCGTGCGCGTCGGCCTGCTTGTGCATCTCGGCGACGAACAACGCGCCGGTATGCCGATGCCGCGTTACCGCGCGCCAGCCCGACAACTCACCGTTGCCTACGCCAAGATTCCCTTCGACAGCCGGGTGGCCTTGCTCGACGAGGGCCGGATGCGCATGCTGCGCCGCTTCTTCGACGGTCTCGACGAGGCGATCGAGGACACCAAGGCGTTCTCGCTCGCCTTCTCAGGCAGCGGCGAGTTCGGTACGTCGATCGAGATGATCGAGTCCGACGGCGCCACCCGCGCTCGCCCCTACGCCGATGGCTGGATGACCTTTCATCTCACGTCGCAGGAAGTGCTGGAGTTCACGGGAGAGCTGCATGCTCTCCTTGCGAAGTTCGCGGATCGCACGGGGCCGCGCCGCTACATCGTGCACGCTGGCCTGGCACCGGACCCTCGCCACCGCTGGCGCAGCGCCAACGACGCCTCTCCTCTGTGAACACGACTGTGAACACCATGGGCCGAACCCGAGTTTCCTAGGCCGGAAGAAACGACGCCTTCAGCGAGGGAGCAGCCCCTCCGTCAACGATGACGAGTTCGTCGTCGACCAGCTTCACGAGATGCGACAGCACGCTGCGACCCGCCGGCTTGTGCAGTTCTTCGCGCACGTTGGCGTAGAGCACCTTGACCATCGCCTCGATCGAGGCGACGCCGTCTCGTACCTGGGTGAGCACCTGCTGCTCGCGCTCGAGCCGGTGGGTCAGGTAGGCATCAAGGAATGGTGCCGGATCAGTGACGGGGTTGCCGTGCGTGGGCCACAGGATGCGGTCATGACGCGCCGCAACCTTGCGCAGCGAGTGCATGTAGGCGCGCATGTCGCCGTCAGGAGGCGACACCACCGTGGTGCTCCACCCCATCACGTGGTCGCCGGTGAAAAGGGCGCCTTCCTGGTCGAGCGCGAAGCACAGATGGTTCGAGGTATGTCCCGGTGTGTGCACGGCGCGCATGGTCCACCCGCGCGCACACGCAACCAGACTGCCATCAACCGCCCGGACATCGGGGACGAAGGCAAGGTCGATGGACTCCTCCACCTTGACGTCGGACTCCTCGTCGTCGGTTGTGTCCACGGCGCCATGCGGGCCGAACGCGATCGTCGGCGCGCCGGTGGTCTCGCGTAACCACGCTGCCAACGGCGAGTGATCGCTATGGCAGTGCGTGATGAGGATCGCGCGCACCCGTTCGCCGGCCAGCGCACTGGTCAACGCCTCGCGGTGCTCGTCCAGTGCTGGCCCGGGATCGATGACCGCAACATCCCCGTGGCCGACGATGTAGGTGCCCGTACCCCGGTAACTGTACTTGCCGGGATTGTTGGCAATCACCCGTCTGATCAGCGGCGAAACCTGTTCGGCCACGCCGTAGCGAACGTCGTCGAGTGGAGCAGCGAACGGAATCTCAGCCATGCGACGCTCCGAACAAACCGTTGATGGCGGTCACCTCGCCGACCACCTGGCCATGGCCGCGCACGTATTCGTGCAGCAACGGAGCAGCGTTGGAGACATCGATGCCCAGTGCCTGCAATGCGGCCAGCATCACGGGGGGCCGGGCGCGGTTGGCGCCATCGGAGATCTTCAGCGCAACGGCACGACCATCCGGCAACGCTGCGGCAAACACACCGTCGGCGCCGTCCTTGGCGACCAGACCGGGGACGTGCTGCATGAGGCGAGTGACATCGCGCCGCGAGCCGCCGACCATGGTGGGATTCGCCGTCATCGCTTCGTAGACGTCTGTTCCGGCTGCACCGGCCGCTCCGGTGGCGATGTTGCGGAACCCACGCGCAAGGCCGAGCAGTGACAGCACGTGAGCGGGCGCACCGCACCCATCGACGCCGATGTGGGCGACCCGCTCGCCGATGAGCGCCGGCAACGACTCGGTGATGTGCACCTGCAATGGATGCGACGCATCGAGATACGACGCGAGGGGCCACCCATTGATCACGCAGGTGGCCAGCATGCCGCTGTGCTTTCCGCTGCAGTTCATCTGCAACGCTGAACGACCCCCGCCCGAGCGCAACACCGCCTCGGCTGCCGACGGGTCGAGCGGAAGATCCAGCGTGTTCATCAGCGCCGACTCGTCAAGACCCGCATGGGCAAGGATGCCTCGGGCCGCGTCGAGATGCATGACCGTACCGTCGTGGCTGGCACATACAAGGGCCAGCAGATCGGGCGGCAGCGACAGACCCGCGCTCACCATGGCAGCCGCCTGCATCGGCTTGTTGGACGACCGCGGGTACATCCCCACCGTTGGGTCGCCGGCACTGAACGCGATCGACCCATCGCGATCGAGCGCCACGACCGCGCCGAAGTGAACCGACTCCGGGAAACCCGAACGCGTGGTGAGCGCCACCGGCACATAGACCTCAGTCGGATTCATCGGAATCCTGCGTGTCGCCCTTCTTTCGCGCCGCCTTCTTGACCTTCATGCTCGGGTGCGACAGCCGGGTCAAGGGCACGTCGATGACCTCATGGCGGGTGCCCCATTCGCCGACCACCGCCTGGCCCATCGCAGCAGCCGGAAGCGCGAGGATGGCGCCGACCGGACCGAGCACTGCGCCGCCCGCCAACGCTGCGCCGAACGCGAGCGCCGGGTGCAGTTCCATGGTGCGTGCCGTGATGCGTGGGAGGAAGAGGTAGTTCTCGACCTGTTGGTACAGCACCACGAAGGCGAGCATGACCAACGCCTTGCCGGGCGAATCGACCAACGCGAGCAGGATCGGGAGGGCACCTGCTAAGTAGGTGCCCACCACGGGGAGGAACTGGCTGATCAGGCCGACCCACAACGCCATCGCGACCGGGGCCGTGGTGCCCAGTGACTGGAACAGGACCCAGTGGAAGAAGGCCGACAGCGCTGCGAGCAACGCACGTGAGTACAGGTAGCCGCCCGTCTTGCTGATCGCGAGCTCCCAGACGTTGAGCACGCGTTCTTGGCGCTCGGGGCGGAACCGGCTACAGATGCTGCGACGCATCCGTGGCCCATCGGCCACCAAATAGAAGGTGAAGAGCAGCACCGAGAACAGTTGTAGCAATGCATCGAGTGCGGCGACCGACACCTCGAACACCTTGGCACGCTGCGACTTGATGAACCGCTGGAACGAACCGTTGGGATCCTCGGTGCTGGCAATCACCTTCTTCGCATCGATGTGTGTACTGAAGTGGCGGTTGAGGAAGCCGACCACCTTGGTGATGGTTTTGGGTGTGTCGTTGAGTAGATCGGCAATCTGGCCACCGACCAACGATGCGATCGCGACCACGAACACCACCGTGAAGACGAACACGCCCAGCAGGATCAGGGTGGTGGAGGTTCCACGACGCCACCCGCGCTGCGACAAGCGGTTGACCCCGGGCTCGATCGCGAGTGCAAGGAACATCGAGATGAGCAGCAGCACCATCAGTTCGGTCAGTCGATCGAACATGAACTTGGTGGCCAACGTGACCAGATACCCCAACCAGAAGATGGCCACGGCCTTCCACACCCACGCCGGCATGGTGCTGACCCAGGTGGGGCGACGTTGCCCGCCTTCGGAGTCCGGCTCAACGGGTCCGGTGCTCTCGCGCGAATCGGCAGACATCGAGGCCAGCGTAGTGACCCGCCCTGTGCCGGTGTGGGCATTGCGTTCGGGATCGACGATCAGAACGCGGCAGCCAACGAGCGGGCCAGATCGCCGCGCGGCTTCACCACCACGGAATCGAGTTCGAGCCAGCGGGCCATGAGGCGAAGCTCGTCGGCGAGTTCGGGCACGATGATCTCGTCGGGTACACCGGGCTCGGCGTAGGACCCCTGCACCAACAGGGCGCTGTTGTGGCGGTCGGCCTTGAGGTCAACCCGACCGATCAGTTCGTCGCCGAGCAGGAACGGCAGCACGTAGTAGCCGTAGACCCGCTTGGGCTCGGGCACGTAGATCTCGATGCGATATCGGAAGCCGAAGACGCGCTCGGTGCGTTCGCGGTTGAAGACCAGCGAGTCGAACGGGCTGAGCAGGGCCCGCCCATTGACGCGTCGTGGCCGACGCGCCTCGGGGTGCAGGTAGGCCGGTGGTTTCCAGCCCTGCACCTGCACCGCAACCAGGCGGCCCTCCTCGACGAGTTCGGCCACCAGCGGTTTGCACGGCGCATTCTTCTGACGGTGGTAGTCGGTGAGATCGCCGAGCGTGCCCACACCGTGATGTCGGGCAGCGAGCACCAACAGTTCCTTGCGGGCGTCACGTTCGGAGGGTGCCTCGCGGTTCAACGCATCGTCGGGGATCCACCGATCGGCAATGTCGTACAGTCGGGCGAAGTCATTGGAGCGTCGCCGACCCGCGACCTTGCCCGTGAAGAACAGGTGCTCGAGGGCAATCTTGGCGTCGTCCCAGTCCCACCAGGTGCCCTTCGGCCCGACGCGGGCGTTGAAGTCGCCGGCCACCACCGGCCCGTTGGCGGCCACCCGATCGAGCACCTCGTGCACGAAGTCGGGCCGACGCTCGTGCAGCCGGGCGAACATGCCCCAGCCGTGCTCGCCCGACATTCGCCAGCGGTGCAGGTGGTAGTGCTGGGTGGGTACATGGCTGGCCTCGTGGACCCAGTATTCGAACAGCTCTCCGTCGGCGGTTGCTTCGGCGATGAGTGACCGAGGGTGCGGCCCGAGGCGCGCGAACAGT
>WLMZ01000027.1 GCA_009726095.1 Actinomycetota bacterium | reverse complement strand
GAGCACCTTGTCGGGCACGTTGCCGTCACCAATGGGGGGCTGGGGGCCGCTCACCACTGCACCTCACGCACGTCGTCGCCCGACAGATCCCTGCCCAACAGGTCGTTGCCCGGCACGTCAGCGAAGCCGACAAGGCGAACCTCACTGCGCAGCTCGTAGCCGGTTTGCGCCGCAACGCGCTGACGGACCAGTTCGATGAGCGCTCGCACATCAGCGGCGCATCCGCCATCGGATCCCTGAATGAAGTTGGCGTGCTTATCGGACACCGACGCCGTACCAAGAGTGAAGCCGCGCAGGCCGACCCGCTCGATGAGCTCGCCCGCACTGAGCTGGCCGGGAATCGGGTTGACGAAGACCGAACCGGCGTTTTGACCGCCGGGCTGATGCTCGCGACGCCACCGCACGATCTCGTCGAGTTCGCGCTCGGATACCTGGCGATCGCCGTGGGTCAACTGCAGCCGCGCCTCGATCACCACCTGATGATCGGCCAGGTCGCTACCGCGGAACCGAAGGCCCAGATGGTTGGCTGCCACCCAGCCGTGCCGACCGCTGCGTAGGTCGAACAAATACACCTCGAGGAGGCACGCGGCCATGTCGCCACCGTGCCCGCCGGCGTTCATACGCACGGCGCCACCGATGCTGCCCGGTACACCGACAGCCCATTCGAAGCCGGTGAGCCCAACGGCCACCAGGCGACGTGCCAGCTGCGGGAGCGCCACCATCGCCCCGGCCACCACCTGGGTGCCGTCGACGGTGAACTCTGACGACATCTCAACCAAGCTGACGACGATCCCTGCGAAGCCGTCGTCGGCCACGAGCAGGTTGGAACCGCGCCCGATCACCAGCACGGGCAGGCCCGTGGCAGCGAGCGTCTCGGCAATCAGGCACAGGTCGTCGACACTTCGGGGCCGCACCATGATCGCCGCCGCGCCACCGACGCGGTACGTGGTCAACGGTGCCAGCGCGACATCGCGCTGGGCCAGGTCGCCCAACAGACCGGCGGCGCGCTCGATGGCATCCGCCTGCATGCGGCGGGTGGTTCCCTCGATCACGGTGGCGACATCTCCATGTCCGATCGCCTGCTGATCACCTCTGCGGGGAGGGACGCAATATCTCCGCACCCCATCGAGATCGCAACATCTCCCGGTCGCAGCACACGCGCCAGGTATTCGATGAGATCGTGCCGACGAGGCAGCCACACCACCTGCGAGTGCGGGTGGGCATCGAGCACGGCGTTGACCACCAACTTGCCCGTGACGCCCGGGATTGGCTCGGTACCGCTGGCGAAGATGTCGGTGATCACCACGATGTCGGCATCGACGAACGCGTCGCGGTACTCGGGCCACATCTCTTCCATCCGGTTGTACCGGTTGGGCTGGAACACGGCCACGGTCCGCTGCCATTCATCGCCGCTGCCGCGTGCAGCGGCCAACACCACGGCGATCTCGGTGGGCAGGTGCGCATAATCGTCGACGAAGGTGGCCCCGCCGTGCTGGCCACGGATGTCGAAACGGCGGGCAACGCCACCGAAACGGCCCAGGGCGGTGACGGCATCGGCAAACGAAACGCCCACGCTCATGGCCATTGCGATCACGCCGGTTGCGTTCTGCACGTTGTGCCGGCCGCGCAACGGCAGGTGCACCTCTCCCAACAGCGCGCCGAGGTGCTCGACGGCGAATCGGAACGACCCGCTCTCGGCCTGCAGATCGATCGCCCGGTAATGGGCCGACTCCGCAAAGCCATACGTGATCGCGCCGTGCAACTGCGCCAACCGCGCGCACACGGGATCGTCGGCGCACAGCACCTTTGGCCCGGCGATCTGTGCGAGGTACTGGTCGAAACCGGCAACGATGCCTTCGAACGAGCCGTAGAAGTCGAGATGGTCGACCTCGACGTTGGTCAGGATCGTGCCATACAGCGGCAATTCAAGGTGCGTACCGTCGCTTTCGTCGGCTTCGACGACGAGCCATTCACCGCCCGTCCACTGGGCACCGGTGCCCATATCGGTGACATCGCCTCCGACGACGAAGCTGGGCTTCAGCCCCGCCTCGGCGAGCACGAGCATGAGCATGCTGGTGGTGGTTGTCTTGCCGTGGGTTCCGGCCACACCCAACGAACGAGCGCGGGCGCAGATGCCGGCCAACATGCCGGCCCGGCGCAACACCTGCACGCCGGTGCTACGGGCCTCGTCGAGCTCGACATTGCGCCCCGGAACGGCGGTAGATGCCGTGACCGCATCGACGCCGTGCACATGCTGACGCTGGTGGCCGATGTGGACCTGCACCCCCGCCGCACGGAGTCGGTCGAGCACCGGCTTGTCGCGGATGTCGCTACCGGAGACGGAGTGGCCCATCTCGGCGAGCACGATCGCGATCGCGCTCATGCCGGGGCCACCCACGCCCACGACATGGAGCCGCTGAGGCGCGCCGAGATCGATCGGCGCCACGGGCGCCGGGACCGGTTCGCGCCGCTGCTCGGCGTTGCTCTCGGTCATCGCTGAGCCGCCACTCGCTCGATCAGGGCGCCGAGCCGGCCGCTGCGGTGCGCATCGCCGGCATGGTGTGCGGCGGCGGCCATGGTCTCGAGCGAGGTGGGGTTGTCCACGAGGTCAACGACGATGTCGGCGAGCGCCCTGGCCGACAACTGGTTCTCGGGAACCACCACTGCGGCACCCACCGAGGCGAGAATGCGTGCGTTGTCGGTTTGATGATCATCGGCCGAACCCGCCCACGGCACGATCACCGCCGGCATCCCGGCAGTGGCCAGTTCGGCAATGGTGCTTGCTCCGGCGCGCGTGACCATCAGGTCGGCGGCCGCGTACACCTGCACCATCTGATTCTCGTACCCAATCACGGTGTACATGATGCCGCGTTCGCCGGATCGTTCTGCGCCGGCCCCGGCGAGAAAGCGGTCACCAACCACGTGACGCACGGCGATATCGCCACGATCAGCGAGGATGTCGACCATGCCGGCCACCGACTCGTTGAGCACCTTCGAGCCGAGCGAGCCACCAAAGACGGCAACCACGAACCGGTCCAGCGGGATGTGCAGTGCCTCGCGGGCAGGAATGCGCTGCGTACGCCGATCGAGCAGCACCAGCTCCCGACGCACCGGGGCGCCGGTGTAGTGCGCCCGGCGCAGCGTTGAGCCGTCGAATGCAACCGCGCAGGCGGTGGCGAAACGAGCGCTCACCCGGCTAGCAAGGCCAGGGATGCGGTCGTAGCTGACGACGACAATGGGGATCCGCCGAAGGCGCGCGGCGAATGTGGCGGGAAAGCTGGCGTAGCCACCCACGGAGACCACGACAGCGGGTCGCAGCGCACGCAGCAGCACACGGGCCGCAGCGATGGCCTTCAGCAACTTGAACGGGAACAGCAGGTTGGTCGCCGTGATCCGCCGCTGCAGTCCGATCACGTCGAGGAAGTGATGCGGGTACGGGGTCTCCGGCAACAACCGCGTCTCGATGCCGCGCTTGGCGCCGATGTAGACGATCTCATCAGGCCGGTGCCCGTTGGCCACCAAGGCGTCGGCGATGGCAATCGCCGGCAACACGTGCCCGGACGTGCCGCCTCCTGTGATCACGGCAAACGCCGTGGGCTCCATGCGGGGCTACCTGACGTTGCGGGCGACGTTGAGCAACAGGCCCGCCCCGGTCATGCAGACAAACAGTGAACTACCACCGGAGGACACGAACGGAAGGGTCAGTCCTGTGACCGGCATGACGCCGCTCACTCCCCCGACGTTGATGATCGCCTGCACCGCCAGCCAGGCCACGATGCCTCCGGCCAGGAGCATGCCGAAGCGGTCGCGGGCGGCGAGCGCCACCTGCACACCAAAATAGGAGAGCAACAGGAAACCACCGATCACGGCAACCACCCCGACCAGACCGAGCTCCTCGCCGATGACTGCGAAGATGAAGTCACTGTGGGCCAACGGCAGATAGCCCCACTTCGACGGCCCGCTGCCCACGCCGGTACCACTGACCCCGCCCGTGGCCATACCAATCATGGCTTGGTACACCTGATAGCTGAGATAGTCCTTATGGGCGGTGATGTCGAGAAATGCGGTGAAGCGGTTGAACCGGCGTTGGCTGCTGAACACGAACGCAGATGCGAGGGCCCCCGTAGCCACGGTCGCGATGATCATTGGCACCATCGGAGCGCCAGCGATGAACGCGACGGCGAAGACCATGGCCGCAAGCACGATGGCCGAGCCCAGGTCTCCCTGCGACACGCACAGCGCTGCACCGATTCCGGTGATGCACAGCACGGGTCCCATCGTGCGGCGCAGGTTCGCTATCTCCTTCTCGCGGCGAGACAACAGGTCGACGCAGTACAGCAGAATGGCGAGCTTCAAGAACTCAGAGGGTTGGAAGCCGAGGGGACCGATGAACACCCAAGCACGTGATTCGTTGACCGACACACCGAGGCCCGGCACGAACGGAAGCAGCATCAACACGTAGGCGACGCCGAGCCCCGCACGGATGTAGCGCCGCCAGCTTTGGTACGGCACACGGGCCGCGCCAACCATGGCCGCCCCGCCGATCACGGCCCAGAGCAACTGCCGGTTGAAGATGCGCCATGGCGAGTTGCCGCGGTGCAGCGAGGTGATGGCCGACGCCGAGAACACCATCACCAGGCCGAGCATGATCAGTACGGTGACCACCAGGGCAATGACATAGAAGGCGGCGGGCGGCGGCCCGAGCGGACGAGCATCGGCTCGGCGGCTGGGCTGGTGTCGTTGCGACGACATGCGCTCGAGCGTCGATCGACGGCGGTCGCCGATGAGTGTGGTGCCCGCCGTCATGGTGCTGCTCCCTCACTGCCGTGGTGTGTGGTGGCGAGGCGGGCCTGTACGCAGCGACGGAAGTCGTCGCCGCGGGCCGGGTAACCGCCCTCGGGATACCAGTCGAAGCTGGCGCATCCGGGTGACAGCACCACGGCGTCGCCGGTGTGGGCCATGTCGCCGGCCAGCGCCACGGCCTCGGCCATGGAATCGGCGCGGCGAACCGGGCAGAGACCCGCAAAGGCTGAGCTGACGATGTCGGCAGACTCGCCGATGGCCACGACGCCACGCATGCGCGCCGGCTCGCCGGCCAGCGATGCCAGATCGAGGCCCTTGTTGCGTCCCCCGGCAATCAGCACCAGATGATCGAACGCCCGGATCGCGGTGAGCGCTGCGTGCGGCGTGGTGGCCTTCGAGTCGTTGTACCACCGCACGCCACCTGCTTCGCCGATCGGTTCGATGCGGTGCGCAGGACCGACGAACGTGCGGACAGCGCTGGCGATGGCAGCGGTATCGGCAAGGCCGCTCTGCTGGACCAGCGCAGCCGCAGCGAGCGCGTTCGTGATGTCGTGCGGCAACGCCCGACGCATCTCGGCGACCGAGCAGATCGGACCCATCGGACCCATCAGGGTGCCGCCGACGGCGGGCAGGCTGAGGCAGTGGTAATCGGCTCCGGTCAGGCCGAAGGTGAGCCGGCGCCCGGGGGCGTTGGCCAACTGGCGCATCACGGCGGCGTCATCGACGAAGCCGATCGCCACGTCGTCGCAGCGTTGATGCATCCACAGGCGCGCCTTGGCGGCCTCGTAGCTGGCCATGTCGCGATGCCAGTTGAGGTGATCGGGGGCGAGGTTCAGCCAGACCGCAGCCTCGGCCCGGAAACAGGTGGTCCAGCTGAGCCGGAAGCTGGTGCACTCGACCACGAAAACATCGAGCGTGTCGTCGTCGATGGCCTCGACGAGCGGCACGTCGGTGTTGCCCACCGCCATCGCCCGCAGTCCGGCAGCGTGCAGCATCTCTGTGGCCAACAACGTGGTGGTGGTCTTGCCATCGGTACCGGTGACGGCCAGCATCGGCCGCGGCCCGCCGGAGCGCTGCTGTTCCCACTCGTAGGCCAGATCGATCTCGGTGCGCAGCGGCCGGCCCATGGCGAGGGCGGCCATCACCACGGCGTGCGTCTCGGGCACCCCTGGCGCGGGTGCCACGAAATCGCAATCGGTGACGAGGCGTTGGATGGTGTCGGCATCGGGCGATGCGACCAGCTCGACGCCGAACTCGTCGGCAACGGCGATCTTGGCGGGGTCGACGGCATCATCTGCGGCGACGACGTGGTATCCCCGTTGGAGCAGCCCGCGGATCGCTGCCCGACCAGCGATCGCCACGCCGTACACGAGGACGCGCGCCATCAGCCCTTGACCTGCTTGGTGAAGTCGGCGATGAACAGTGCAAGGGCGCTGGCCACGGAGATGCCGGCGATCAGCCAGAAGCGGATGATGACCGTGGTCTCGGGCCAACCGAGCAGTTCGAAATGATGATGGATCGGCGACATGCGAAACAGGCGCTTCTTGCGCCCACTCGCCTTGAACACCACCATCTGGATGGCGACCGAACCGGCCTCCATCACGTTGATGCCACAGATCAGCAGCAGCAGCAGGTGGGTGTTGAGCGTGAGCGCCAACAGCGACAACGCCGTGCCGAGTGCTAGGGCACCAACGTCACCCATGAAGATGCGCGCCGGCGCTGCGTTGTACCAGAGAAAGCCGGCGCAGGCACCGGCAAAGGCCGCAGCCATCACGGCCAGGTCGAGCGGGTTCACGACGTCGGAATAGATGGTGCGATAGCGCAGCGCCATATACCCGATGATTGCGAACGCCAGGAAGCCGATCATGGCCGAACCGCCCGCCAGGCCATCGAGACCGTCGGTGACGTTGACAGCGTTGCTCGTGGCCCAGATCATCGTGCCCGCCCACAGCACCCACACGTACCAGGGCAGGTGCCAGTCGGGCAGGTCGGCGCGCGTGAACGACAGGGTCTCGCTGACGCTGGTGGCTGCAACCAGCCACCACGCCAGCAGGATGCTGAGCCCGAGGGTGATGTAGCTCTTCTTCTTCCAGAAGATGCCGCGGTTGTGGGCCTTCTTCACCTTGATGTAGTCATCGAGGAAACCCATCCCGGCCATCACCAAGATGCCCACCCAGGCGATCTCTGCCTGATTGGAGAAGGCAAGGTCGCGAACGTGCGCCACCATCCACCCGGCGAACGCGCCGACCACGATGGCGATGCCGCCCATCGTGGGCGTGCCGGCCTTCACCATGTGGTGCTCAGGACCCATGTCCTCTTTGCCGAGGATGGGCTGCCCCTTTCCCCGGGTACGAAAAAAGGTAATGAGGAACCGGGTACCCACGAGGGACACGATCATCGCAGTTGCGCCTGCGAACATTATGGCGATCACGACATGCGCTCCAGCAGTGCTCGCGCCACGGACCGATCGTCAAAAGGTGACACCGTGGATCGAATTGTTTGGGTGGTTTCGTGGCCCTTTCCAGCAATGACCACGACATCGCCCGGGCCGGCGGCCCGGAGCGCGGCTGCGATGGCTTCGAGACGATCTGGCTCCACCACAGCCTTTTCACGGTACTCGCCGGGTACCCCTCCGATCACGTCATTGATGATCGCGAGCGGTGGCTCTGAGCGGGGGTTATCCGAAGTGATGACGAGATGGTCGGCGAGCGTGGCCGCAGCGAGCCCCATCAGTGGTCGCTTTTCGGGGTCACGATCGCCGCCGCAGCCGAAGACCACGATGAGCCGGTGCTCCCCCGCCACTGCCCGGGCCGCCGAGAGCACCTCGACCATTGCGTCGGGCGTGTGGGCATAATCGACGATCACCACGAAATCCTGGCCGGCCTCGATTGGCTCGAACCGGCCGCTCACCGCCGTGGTGGTAGCGAGTGCGCCAGCGATATCCGACGGGGAGTAGCCCAACACTCCAAGCGTGGTTGCCGCAGCCAGGCTGTTCGACGCGTTGAAGCGACCACCGAGCCCGACATGGATCCGCTCACCCCGCCAGGTGTAGGAGTGCTCGAAGGCGCTCACCCCAAGTCCCACGGCGTCGTCGAGACAGAACGTGGTCAACGGGATATCGGCAACGTCGACCAGCAGGCGCCCATGCACGTCGTCGGTGTTGACCACGCCGTGATCGGTGAGATCTGCCTGGAACAGCCGGGCCTTTGCGGCGAAATAGCGCTCTTGGGTCTGGTGCAGATCGAGGTGATCCCGACCCAGATTGGTGAACACGCCGACACGGAACCGGGTGCCGAGCACGCGGTCGAGCGCCAGCGCGTGCGATGACACCTCCATGGCCACCGACGAACAACCCTGCTCCACGAAACCGGCCAGGCGGCGCTGCAGATCGGGGGCTTCGGGTGTGGTGTGCGCCCCGGAGAGCGTGCCGATCACACCGGTGGGCGAACCCAGGGCTTCGAGTGCACACGACAGAATGTGCGCTGTGGTGGTCTTGCCGTTGGTGCCGGTGATGCCGACGATGGTCAGCGCTCGACTCGGATTGTGGAAGAAGGCGCTCGACAGGTAGCCCATCGCCCGGCGGGTGTCGCTGACCACGAGCTGGGCAACCGGTTCGCTGGTGAACACTTGATGGTCGACGACCAGTGCCACGGCGCCAGCAGAGACCGCAGCATCGGCGAAGGTGTGGCCGTCGGAGTGCGCCCCACGCAGACACACGAAGAGGCAACCGGGTACGACGCGGCGCGAATCGAACACGACGTCGGTGATGATGGGATCAGGCACCGCTCCACCGGGAAGCTGGAGGCGAACCTGCACCTCGGCGACCCGGGCGATCAGTGAGGAGAGCTGCTCGTACGAACGGGCACTCATGCCGACCCGATCATCGCGCTGGGCACCCACCGGCAGCATTGGGGGGTTGGATACCGAGCTGATGCATGATCGTGGGCACCACTGCCTGGAACACGGGCGCTGCTGCGGTGCCACCGAATCGGTCGATGTTGCCCGCAGGGGGCTCGTCGATGGAGATCAGCGTCGTGACCCGTGGGGCCTCGGCCGGGAAGAAACCAACGAACGACGAGTAGTAGGCCTTGACCTTCGCAGCACTGCTGTACTGGCCGTCGACCGCCTTCACGCCGGTTCCGGTCTTGCCGGCGATGGTGATGCCATCGACCTGCGCACGGGTGGCCGTGCCGTCACACACCACGTCACGCATGATCAGGTTCATCTGCTGTGCGGTCTGTGGGGACACCACCTGGCGTGTTGCCGAGGCGGCAACCGGCCGCATCGTGCCGTCCTGGCCGATGATGGCCTGTACCAAACGGGGCGCCACGTACAGGCCGTTGTTCGCGATCGTGTTGACCGCTCCGACCAGCTGGATGGCGGTGGCGGCGACCCCATATCCGTACGCTGGCGTGATCCGCTCGGTGCCCTGCCACTGCTGCCATTGCTTGAGAATGCCCTTGGACTCACCGGGGAATCCGAGGGCGGAACGCTGACCCAGGCCGAAGGCCGTCATGTAGTCGTACTGCTTTTCGGCACCGATCAACTGGGACACACCGATGGTGCCGATGTTTGAGGAGTGCACGAGGATGTCGTGCACCGACATGTCCTCGGTGGCGTGCGGCTCGGCGTCGGTGATGGTGAACGCCCACGGCGTGCCCGAGTCGTACACGATGCGTCCGGGTACCCGCAGCGAACTGTCGGGGGTGACGACGCCCTCATTGAGCCCAGCGGCAATGGTGACCACCTTGGCCACCGAGCCCGGCTCGTAGGAATCGACGGCGCCGACGTTGGCCGTGGTCACGTGGTACACGCCCATGTCATCGCGACGCACGCTGGCCATTGCGAGGATGTTGCCGGTGCTGGTTTCCTCCACGATGGCGGTGCCGCCGCGTGCGCCGAGTTCGCTGGCACGGGCGAGCAGCGCCTGCTCGAGCGTGAACTGGATCGAGCGATCGATCGTGGACACGATGTCGTTGCCGGGGACAGCGGGTGCTGCCACCGTGCCCGTGCCAGGAATGGATCGACCCTGGCGATCATGCTCGCGCACCAGCTCGCCATCAACACCGGTGAGCAGCTTGTCGTACTGCTGCTCCAGCCCGGCCGTACCCGTACCGTCGGTGTCGGTATGGCCGATCACACCGCGGGCCAGATCGCCACCGGGGATCACACGGGTGCTTTCACGATACGAGTCGACGCCGGCGAGCTTGAGCGCCATCACCGACGCTGCCGAGGCATCGTCGATCTGGCGGGCCACATAGACGAAGCTCTTGTCCTTGTTGCGCATCGCCTCGGCGAGGTTCTGTTGCCGTTCCGGCGTGAGCTGCAACATGGTGCCCAGCGCAGCAGCCGTGGCATCGGCGTCGCCGACCAATTTGGGATTCACGAAGATGGTCGTCGCCGGAACCGACAACGCCAGTTCGTCACCGTTGCGATCGAAGATCACCCCGCGGCTGGCATGCAGGACGGTCTCCTGCGTGCGCTGATGGGTGCCAGCCAGCGTGTACGAACGGGCACCGCTTGTCTGCAACAACGTAATGCGCACCAAGACGACGCCGAACACGAGCACGGCGACCACGAACAGTGCAATCAGGCGGCGGCGCGGTAGGCCGGCTCCGAAACCGCGCTTGACCGCCCTCGGGGGCGCGCCGCCACCCTGAGTCCGACGATCGGTGGGCGTTGTCCCGCGGGGATGCCTGCGCTGCGGATGTGCAGCGGTCGTGCGCCCTGCGGAGCGCACGTCGCTGGAGTGCTGTGGCGCCTGTGCCGGGCCGGAGTGCTTACCGGTCGTGCGCTGCGCATGCCGGGCCTCTGGCCGTGGTGCCCGGTGGCCCGACGCCGTGGTGGGCCCGGCCGATGTGGTCCGCTGAGGGATGCGCCCGTGCGCACGGGCGCCACGGGTCGCCGCCGCCGCCGCCGAGTGGCTGCGGTGCTCGCTCACGGAGTATCCCCTGCGACGGCCTTCACGGCACCGAACTGGTCGAACGACGACGTGATGTTGTTGGCCACGTTCTCGGACAGCCAACCGGCCGTCGCCTTCATGGAGGCAACGATCTGCGGTGACACGGTCATGAACGCGCCGCTGGTGGCCGGCACCATACCGAGGTGCGCTGCCTCCACCGACAAGCGGTTCGGCGAGCGCAATTCGGCCCGTGCCCGGCGGAGCACGTCGTAGCGTTCGCGGGCGTCCTTGACGGCTCGTTCGGTCGTGTCGAGCGCCAGTTGGTTCTGGGCGATCTTGGTTTGGAAGGCCACCGCGCCAAGCAGCAGTAAGAACATGACCACACTGCAGGTCGCAACGATGCTCGCATTGCGACGACGGCGCGGTACCACCTGCAGCCCAGCGGGTTTCGGCGCCGCAGGAGCAGCGGTCCGGCTGACGGGGTCGTTGACACGGCCGAGCGGTCGACGATCGTTGGCGGCGCGGCGCGATGGCTCGAACTCGGTTTCATCGCGAAGCGGTGTGACAGCAGCCATGCTCAGTGATCCAGCGCGATCTTCTCGACGACGCGCAGGCGCGCCGATGCGGCGCGGCGGTTGCTGGCCAGCTCGTCGGCACCCGGCGTGCGAGGCACACGGCGCACCAGGCGCACGGTGCGAATGGCGCCGCAGACGCATGGCAATCCCGACGGGCACGTGCAATCGCCGGTCTCAGCCGAACGAAACCGCTCTTTCACGATGCGGTCCTCGCCCGAGTGGTACGACAGCACCGCGACGCGGCCGCCGACGGTGGTGGCGGCGATGGCGGCATCGATCGCGGCGGGCAGGATCTCCAACTCGCGGTTCACAGCGATGCGAATGGCCTGGAACGACCGCTTCGCCGGGTGGCCCCCGGTGCGGCGCGCCGCTGCGGGGATTGCTCCGACAACGACTTCAGCCAGCTCGGCGGTCGACTCGATCGGGCGGTGGGCGATGATGGCGCGAGCGATTCGGGGGGCGAATCGCTCGTCGCCGTATTCGGACAGGATCCGGGTGAGTTCCTGTTCGGTACAACCGTTTACGACATCGGCAGCGCTCCATGGCTCGGATGGGTCCATCCGCATGTCGAGCGGGGCATCGTGGCGATAGGAGAACCCGCGCTCGGCCTGATCGAGCTGGGGCGAGGAGACACCGAGGTCGAACAGGGCTCCACTGAGCGTTGCAACGTTTGCTGTGTTCATGGCGGTCGTCAGGTGATCGAAACGACAGTGCACTGCCCGGAAGCGGTCCGCGAACCGGGCGAGACGCTGCGTTGCCGCGGCGATGGCGCTCAGGTCCCGATCGATGCCGAGAATGCTCAGGTGGGGATGGCGTTCGAGGAGGAGCTCGCTGTGCCCGCCTCCGCCGAGGGTGGCATCGAGCACCACACCTGGGGGAACCGTGGTGAACAACTCGATGATCTCATGCGCCATCACCGGCACGTGGTGAAATCCCGCGCTGCGGGCCGCGTCGTCGTTCTGTGCAAACTGAGAGCTGTTCAATGGGGTTTCCTCGCCATCGCGCCCCGCTCATCGGCAGTCTCCCGGGAAGCCATGGTCGCCGGGATTTCTCCCCGGACGGCGCGAGATGGAAGCGGGCGGAACGAATGCTGCATCTGCTGACCGGGAGACTGCCGATGAGCGGAACTCACCGGACCTGATTGTGCTGTCTGTGTTCTTCGGGCCTGAGCCCCCTTTCGTGAATGTGCACCCGCCAGCGAAGACTGTCGGGGGCGAGTCGGGCGGCTGGTCATGAGCTGGTTTCGGAGTACTCCTGCTCGCCGGCGGCCATGCTGCGGTCGTATCGCTCGACTGAGCAGATCTCGATCCGATCGAGGCGACCCATCACCATGACGGGGCCCCTGACCTCGAGCCGGGCGTGCTTGCGAAGCCGTTCGTCGAGATAGATGCGACCCTGGGCGTCTGGCTCGATGGCCAACGCCCTGGCCGAGAAAGCACGCAGCCGATCCATGCTGATTTCGCCTCTGGCCTGGAGTTCTTGCATGCGGTCTGCCTCCTCTTCGAACTTTTCGGTCGTGAAGACCTCGATGCTGTTGTCCGTTCCCAACGTGAGGTAGCAGCTCGTACCCAGGCGCGCGCGATACGTGGCAGGAAGCGCCAACCGACCCTTGATGTCGAGTTGCCGTTCAAAAACGCCAAGAAACTTCTGCATTGCCCTTCGATTTCTTCCCGATCGCTGCCTCACGTGGTCCGGGATCCCACGTATCCCCACTATGCCCCACCACGACCCAAAAGTCAATCGATATTCCCCACCGAGGGCCACATTTTCTTCGCCGACCCCGCCACATTCGAGCATTATGCGCGCGAAAGCCCTGTTTCGGTGGGGAACGATTCGCGCTCAGCGCGCGAATGGGCAGTGGGGATTCGCGACAGGCACCGCAACCGGTGGGAGGCCTGCGCCACCGCTCTGGGGCGGGGTGTGGGTGGCTTGGGATGGCCCCGGACCCAGATCAGCCGGCGAGGGCCTCGAGCGCGTCGAGCAGGGCCCGGCGGATCTCGGCAAACGGCATCGGCACGGGCGCCACGCAGTCGGCCAGGGCGTCGAGCGTCGGCCCGGGGGCCGCAAACAAGGGCACGTGGGCCTCGGGCTGCCACTGCCGGTAGACCGCGCACTGCAGGCGGGCCCCGGCACGGGTGCGACGCTGGCTGATGCCCACGACCTTGCGTCGGCCGAGCATCACCTCGCCGCCGCCCACGCCGGCAAAGCACACCTGTGCCGACCATTCGCTGCGCTGCATCGGCGCCCGGTGTACATGGAGATCATCCATTCCCAATGTCGTGAGCGCCTCGCGCCACGCCTCCCCCAGCCACCATGCCGAGCTCGAGACATCGGGCGTCCACAGCGGCGAGTCAGCGGGGATCAAGATGTCGGCCCAGAGCACTTCGTCGGGCCGAAGCAGCACGGCACCTCCCCCGCTGCGGCGCCTGACCACATCGACTCCTGCCCGTTCGCAAGCCTCAACGTCGATGTGCCCGATGGGCTGGGCCGAACCGAGCACCAGTGCCGGGCGATCGACTTCGAACCACCACACGCTGGGCTCGACGACCACTGGCATGTCGCGACCGTGGAACGTCTCGGCCCGACCCCGATCGACCTGCACCTGCCACACGGCATCAGCATGCCCGTACGCAGCCGCCTTTACGACGCAGTGGCCAGATAGGGCTTCCACGCATCGGGCACCAGGCCAACGCTGACCACCACCCAGGCCTGCTCGCGCGGAGCCCGAGGCGTGCGGGCCAGGCGCATGTCGGCCTCGTCGGGCGTGCGGTCGCGTTTGTGCAGATTGCACGGCCGGCACGCTGCGGCCACGTTTTCCCATTCGTTCCCACCGCCGCGCGAGCGCGGCATGACGTGATCGATGGAATCGGCGTGACCACCGCAGTACTGGCACAAGTGGTTGTCGCGCACGAACACGGCCCGCCGCGACAACGCCGTGCGCCGGTGGTAGGGCACCTTCACGACGTAGCGCAACCGGATCACCAGCGGGTTCGGCAGGGCGAGGTTCTCCGACCGGAGTTCGGTGCCGTCGTCTTCGATCAGGTCGGCCTTATCGGCCCACACCAGACACGCAGCCCGACGGGCAGGCACCACGCTCAGCGGCTCGTACGTTGCATTCAACACGAGGGCGCTTCGCATGGGTCGCGGCCTTAACGACGCGCGCCGGGAGACGACGGTGGGATATCGGGGCGTGGCGCGACCGGTCGCTCTGGCTGCTTCAAGGAGTGTCGCTGTTCCATTGCCTGCACCACGCCAGATAGTTGACCACATCGGCGACCTCGGGTCGATGATGAGCGTCGCCGTATTGCGTCACCAACCGGAAGCGCAGATACTCGCCGGCGGGGACAGGCAGGAACGGCGCCCGTCGGTACCAACCCGGTGCTGCGGTGCGCCACATCTGGCGCACTGCCGTTGCCCACAACCGCGGACGGCAGGCCACGGCAACGATGATGCGGAACCAGGCCATGAACGACGTCGCCCTTCCCGTGACCCTGACTACTTCGGCTCTTTGGGAAGGCCGAGCACCATCTCGCCGATGATGTTGCGCTGGATCTGGCTGGAGCCCGCATAGATGCTGCCCGCACGCGAGTTCAGGAATGCTCCGGCCCACGACGCAGTGGAGTTCGGAGCACCGGCGTCGTCGGTCTGGAACGCGCTCGACGGGCCGCGCCCGGTGGGCACCAGGCCATCGAGGCCCATGATGTCCATCGACAGTTCGGTCACCACCTTGTGGTATTCGCTCCAGTACAGCTTGAAGATCGCGCCGTCGGGGCCGGGGTGATGACCCTGCATGAACTTGGTGAGCGTGCGCATGCCGAGATAGCGCATCATCTGCACCTTCGAGTAGCACCACGCCAAACGCTGGCGGATGACGGGATCGTTGGCAACGCCGCGATCGGCGGCCATGATCATCAGCCGGTCGAGCTCGGCCTGGAACCGAATGGGCAGCGTTGCGGCCGCTTCGCCACGCTCGTAACCGAGCAGGGTCATCGCCACGGCCCAACCGTTGTTCACGCCGCCGATCACATTGTCCCGTGGACACGTGGCATCGGTGTAGAAGACCTCGTTGAACTCGCTCTCACCCGAGATCATCCGGATCGGGCGCACCTCGATGCCTGGCTGGCGCATGTCGACGAGCAGGAACGAGATGCCCTTGTGCCGGGGGAGGTCGGGATCGGTGCGGGCGAGCGTGAAGATGTGGTCGGCCAGATGCCCGGCCGATGTCCAGATCTTCTGGCCGTTGAGGACCCACTGGTCGCCGTCGAGTTCGCCGCGCAGCCCGATGTTGGACAGATCGGATCCGGCGTTGGGCTCGCTGTAGCCCTGACACCAGATGTCGGCATTGGAGAGAATACGCGGCAGGTAATAGGCCTTTTGCTCATCGGTGCCCCACTGCAACAGCGTGTTGCCGAGCATCTGGATGCCAAACACGTCGTTGGGGCCACCGGTGGGCACACCGGCCCGGGCAAACTCCTCGGCCGTGATGACCTGCTCGAGCGCGGACAGGCCGGCGCCGCCGTATTCCACCGGCCACCCCGGAGCGAGATAGCGACCCTCGTGCAACGTGACACGCCACTGCATGACGAACTCGTGCAGCTCGTCACCTTCGAGCCGGCCAATACCCCGCCAGTTGGTGGGGAGCTTCTCCGCGAGGAAGGCCTGCACCTTCTCGCGATAGGCCTCTGCTTCTGGGGAATAGGTGGGCTGCATGTGGCGATCGTACCGCGCAACGCCCGCTGCGGTCGCTGCGTAGCCCGGTCAGCCCAGCCCGAGCAGGCCGCGACGGGCCAAGGCTGCTGCACCCACCAGCGGGGCCAGTTCGCCGAGCGCCGCTCGGCGTACCTCGAGTCCCTCGGTGAAGGACAACTTGGCCCGCACGCTGATCTCATGCTGAGCCGCAGCAAAGAACGGTTCGCCGAAACCCAGCGCAACCGAGCCGCCGATCACCGCAACGTTGAAATCGACCACGGCGGCCAGCGAGGCCAGCGCCCGACCCACGAGCAAACCGGTGCGTTCGATGATTGCCTGCGGCGCCCGCTGGGGGGGTCGGCCCGTCTCTGCTTCGATGGCCGGACCACACGCATACGCCTCGAGGCAGCCCACACCGCCACACGCGCACGGTCGCCCCCCGGGCTCGACGACCATGTGGCCGATATGCCCGGCATTGCCGAGCCGGCCACCGAGCAGGCGACCGTTACTGAGGATGCCGCCGCCGACGCCGGTACCAACGACCACGCCGACCATGTTCATCTCTCCCCGGCCTGCACCACACCAGGCCTCACCGAGGGTGAGCGCCTTGGCGTCGTTGTCGACGAAGGTCGCAAGCCCGGTTGTCTCGGCCAGGGCGGCCTGTAGCTGGAAATTGGCGAGCGATGGAATGTGTAACGGCGACACCGTGCCCGCCCCCGGATCCATGGGACCGCCGCAACCAGCGCCCACCGCACTGAGCGGAACCGGCGCAGCGGCCATCACCCGTTTGACCAACCGCTCGAGCGCCACCCACACATCGCGCTGGGGCGTGGCGACCCGATCGCGCACGATGACCTTGCCATCATCGCTGACCACACCGGCTGCCAATTTGGTGCCACCGATATCGATCGCGAGATACATCGTGTCCACGGCGCCACCGTAGCGTTGCTGCCATTGATTCTGCCGCCACGCCGTCTACCCTTGTGCCCGTGACCGCCGCCCCCACAACCCCTGTCCCGACGTTTGCGTCGTTGTTCCAGGCGATCACCGACAACGTGGCACGCGTCGTGCGCGGTAAGCATGCCGAGATCGAACTTGCTGTCGTGTGCCTCCTCGCCGAGGGCCACCTGCTGATCGAAGATGTGCCCGGGGTCGGCAAGACCAGCCTCGCCAAGGCGTTGGCCACATCGCTCGAATGCACGTGGAAGCGCGTGCAGTTCACCCCCGATCTGTTACCCACCGATCTCATCGGCGTCAGTATCTGGCAGCGTTCCACCGAGACCTTCGACTTCCGGCCGGGGCCGTTGTTCGCCAACATCGTGCTGGCCGACGAGATCAACCGCGCGTCACCCAAGACACAGTCGGCCCTGCTCGAGGCCATGGAGGAACGGCAGATATCGGTCGAGGGACGCAGCCATCCGCTGAGCCCGCCGTTCATGGTCATCGCCACCCAGAACCCTGTCGAACAGGAAGGCACCTACCGCCTTCCAGAGAGCCAGCTCGACCGCTTCCTTCTGCGCCTTTCGCTCGGCTATCCCGGGCGCGAGGCCGAGCTGTCCATCCTCGACACGCAGAGCACGAACGACTCCATGGCGGCGCTGCGGCCGGTGGTCACCGTGACGGAGGTCCTGGCGATGATCGATGCTGTTCGCGGCGTACATCTGGCCGATCCCCTGAAGGGATACCTGGTCGACCTCGCCGACGCGAGCCGCCGTCACCCGGGGATCACACTGGGCATGTCGCCACGCGCCACGCTGCAACTGGCCCGGGCAACGCGCGCTCAGGCCGCCACCCGGGGCCGCAACTACGCCACTCCCGACGATGTGAAGTCTGTGGCCCACGCCGTGCTCTGTCATCGCCTGGTGCTGCGCTCCGAGGCAGCGGCGCGTGGTCTCACGCCAGAGCGGGCGGTCACCGAGGTGCTCGCAAGCGTGCCCATCTCCATCGGTAGCTGACCAATGCTGACCCGCCACGGCTGGGGCGCTGTGCTGCTCGCCACGCTGGGCACAGTGGTCGGTCGATTGTTCGGCATTCTCGAGCTGTTCGTCTTCGGAACAGGGCTGTTGACGCTCGTGATCGTCTCGGTGCTCTGGGTGCACTCGCAGCGCATTTCGCTGTCGGTCAGCCGACGGGTCGTGCCCGACGTGTTGCGCGTCGGTGATGCCGGACGCGTCGAACTGGCCATCGTCAACACCGCCCGGTTCGGCACACCCTCGCTCACGTTGTGGGAACCGGTCGCCGGGCTTGGTGGCGCCACCCTGCGACTGGCCCCGTTGCATCGCAACGAGACAGCCACCGCCAACTACCGGCTTCCGGCGACGCGCCGCGGCACCATGGTGTTCGGGCCGCTCACCGTTGAGCGTCGCGATCCATTCGGACTGTGCATGCAGCGCCGAATCGTCGCCGGCACACACGAGGTCGTTGTGCTGCCCGCCCATCTGTACCTTGAGCTGCCCGCAGGAATGGGCGGTTCGGGACCCCTCGGCGACCAACTCCGCGTCCGCTCGCTCGGACGGACCGGCACCGAGTTCCATGCACTGCGCGAGTACGTCGACGGCGACGACCTCCGCCAGATTCACTGGCGCGCCAGCGCCCGCGGCGACACGTTGAAGGTACGCCAAGTGGAACCCGAAGGACTGCGCCGCGCCACCGTCGCGCTGGACACCACTGCGGGCGAGTACACCCCCGAGGGTTTCGAACGTGCCGTGTCCGCAGCAGCGGGTGCCGTCCATGCGGCGTGCAGCGCCGGGCTGCACCTGAGGCTGCTGATCGGCGCCGGGACCGATCTGCGCACTACGACGAACGCTGCTGCGATGCTCGCCCTCGCCAGCTGCACGATGGTCGACCCGGCGCCCGGCCAGAGCGCGGGAATGGTGTTCAGCGCACCCAACGGCGACGGTCTCGGGTTGATCATCGTGGTCACCGGCAGCACGCAGTCCGCCGTCGCCGCTGTGGCGCGACGCAGCCTTTCCCCCACTGACGTGTTGGTGGTCGTGGCGTGCTCGGCGCTGCCAACGGCCGAGCGCGGATTCGTCGTCGACGCCACGAGCGACACCAGCCTGGCCCCATCGTGGGCTTCGCTCACCGGTCAGGCGGCTCGTTCGTCATGAGCCCCACCAACGCACGCCCGGTCGCCGACGAGGCAACGACGGCTTCGCCCCTCAGCGCGCCGACCGCCGCAGCAACTCCCAACGGGACCCGCTCGGCTTTCACGGGTTCGTTACTCGCCTCGTTGGCGTTGGCGCTGCTCAGCACCGTCACGGCCATTGGCTTTTGCCGCGTGTTCGCCGGATGGCAGTTCCTCGGCCCGATGCTGACGGTGGTGCTGGGCGTCCACCTGTGCTGCGCGCTGTTGCGCATGCTCGCCGCACCCGCCTACATCGCCATTCCCGCCACCCTGGCGGTGCTGTTCGTGCTGCTGGCCTGGAAGTACTACCCGGACACCATGACCGGCCCCCTGCCGGGTTCGCTCACCTGGAGCCAGCTGCTGTCCGACCTCCGCCTGGTTCGAGAACAGTTCCCCAGTGCCGTCGCCCCCGTGTCGACGCTCAGTGGTTTCGCCGTGTTGGCAACCGCCGCCACAGCCCTGGCAGCGATGCTGTCCGATGCATTTGCGTTTCGCGCCTACGGACGCGCCGAGGCTGTGGTACCGACGGCTGTCCTGTTCTTGTTCGCAGCAGCGCTCGGCGCCGACCGCGACCGGGTGGCCGTAACCGCTGCGTGGTTGGCGTGTGCATTGGCCGCAGTGGCCATCCTTCGCCTCACCCACGCCCGGGCCGAACACTCATGGATCGGCTCATCCCGACGGGCCATCATCACGGCGCTCCCCGTTGCGGTCGTGCTGGCCGGGTGCGCAGCGGCCAGCGGGGCGTGGTTCGGACCACGCCTGCCCGGCGCCCACGAGAAGGGACTCATCGACACCAGCCAGCACAACGACGTCACTCAGGTGCTGAGCCCCTTGGTCGACATCCGGAGCCGGCTCGTCGATCTGTCCGACACCGAGCTGTTCACGGTCGCTGCCAGCGAGCCCAATTACTGGCGGGTCACAGGCCTGTCGCTGTTCGATGGGTCCACGTGGAAACTGCCCGACGGCGATATTGCCGCGGTGTCCGGCGGCTTCGCCGGAACTCCGTCGGGCTCGCACGAGGTCGTGCAACAGATCCACATCGCTGGCCTGGCGGGCAGCCTGCTGCCGGCCGCCTACAGTCCGGTGCGCATCGAGGACGGCAGCGTCTACTGGGTGCGCGACACCGGCACCCTCGTGGTGCCCAACGACGGACTCCGACGCGCAGCCAACTACACCGTTGTGTCAGCAGTGCTCGACATCGATGCCAATGAGCTCAACGCAAGTACATCGCTGAGTCCTCCGGGTGGCTCGATGACCGGCCTCCCCGTTGATTTCCCGTTGTCGGCAGCGCAGGCGGCTACTGAGGTCACTGCCGGTGCCACCACCGTCTATGGCAAAGCACTGGCGCTACAGAACTGGTTCCGAACTCAGTTCACCTACGACCTCACCGTGCAACGGGGTCACAGCGACGACGCGCTCGTCAACTTCCTGCGCACCCGGCGCGGATACTGCGAGCAGTTCTCCGGCGCCTTCGCAGCGATGGCGCGCTCGCTCGGCATCCCTGCCCGGGTGGCCGTGGGCTTCACCTCCGGCGATGTCCAGGCCGACGGCCGCTATCACGTCTTCGGCCGCAACGCCCATGCCTGGCCGGAGGTCTGGTTCGACAGCGTGGGCTGGGTGGCCTTCGAACCCACCCCGGGCCGTGGTCAACCAGGGAACCAGCAATACACAGGCGTCGAGCCACAACAGGTCAGCAGCGACGGGTCCGGCCTACCGACCCCGGTCACCGCTCCCACACCCACCGCCCCCACCGGCAGCGATGCCGCCACGACCACGACCACGCCCGCTGCCTCGACCTCGGTACCCGCTGGCACCACGCCGCCGCCCACTCCGGGCGAGAACACCAGCGGCGCGGCGGGCGGCACCCCACCGTGGATCATGCTGCTCGGGTTGGGTGTGATGACAGCAGCGCTGTGGGCACTCGCGCTTCCGCACGTGCTGCGTCGCCGAAGGGCCGGCCACGCCGATCTGTCACCCGTGCAGCAGACCACGCGCAGTTGGCAACGGGCCACGCGGGCACTTGCTGTGCTGGGGTTGGCGCCACTCCCCCAGGAGACACCGCTCGAGCACGCCGAACGCGTTGGCCGGGCCGAGGGTCTCGACCCGCGGATGCTGCACGAACTCGCCGACGTCGCCACCGCTGCCGAATACGGCGACCTCGCCGACGCCCAGTCGGCGCAACGATCGGTCGAACTCGCTGATCAGGTCGTGCAGACCGTCCGCGATCTGATCGGATCGGGCGATCGCATCAAGTCCTGGTTCGACCCCCGGCTGGCCGTGGCACTGCTGCCGTAACCACGATGCCCCGCGGTCAGCGGGGCATTCGAACGCTCAGCGTGTGTTCGGCCCGCCCATGCTGCGGCCGGCGCGCCGGCGCAGTTCGTCGGGGATGCGGCTGAGTTGATCGCGGCCGCGAGCAGTGACCTCGCGTTCGAGGATCACACCGGCAACGACCATGCCGACAAAGGCCGCAAAGGACAACCAGGCGCTGATCTGCAGCGCAGCGATGACCACGGCGAGGGAGACCAGCAGCCCCACGGCCGACCACACGAGATGCCGTTGGGACGCGCCCGGGTGGCTGCGATGGTTGACCTTGAGCGCGAACGTTGGGTCTGCCTTCAGTTGCTCTTCGATTTGGCGAAGGATGCGTTGCTCGTCTTCGGAGAGCGGCATGAGAGATCTCCTTGTCGGCCCAACCGCGGATGCGGTTGGCGTCATTCTCACACGTTCGCAGCCGTCTGACAACGCGACGGCTGCGCCGGCTGGTACGCCGGCTGGTCAGTCAGCTCAGCGCGACGGGCCCGGCGGGTCGGCCGGTTCGTGATCGGGGCCCCACTGCTGGGCTCCGCGCTGCACCAGACGCATGCCCCGCTTGCCGACTGTGCTCGCCGGCCCGATGGCGGTCTCACCGAAACGCCGGCGAATCGCGTCGATCGCCTGTGACGCCTCCGTCCAGTCGGTGGCAACCGGTTGCGAACGCCCGGCCACAGGGTCGGGAGCGAACAGATCGTCGAAACACAGTTGCTCAACCGGCTCGCCAAAGTTCGATGCGTGCACGCCGACGAGGCGCACCCCGGGCGCGGGATCGATGTTGGCAAGCAGCGGGGCGACCGCACCGATGATGGCCGCAGCGGTCGCCACCGGCGATGCCAGCGTGGTGGAGCGAGTGATGGTGGTGAACCCGCAGAACCGCACCTTCAAGGTGAGCGTTCGGGCACCCACGCCGGCCCCGCGCAGGCGCGATGCCACCGCATCGCTCAATCGCACGAGCTCGGTGCGCAGATCGGCCGGATCGTACAGATCGCGGGCAAAGGTCTCCTCATGGCCGATCGACTTCATCGTCCGGTCGGTCTCCACCGGGCGTTCGTCGCGCCCAGCGGACAACGCGAACAGGTGCCGTCCGCTGGACCGGCCCAATGCGGCCACCAGCGCCGATTCACCGAGCGCGTTGAGGTCGCCCACCGTCTTCACCCCGAGCCGTTGCAGACGCTCGAGTGTGGCCGGCCCCACGCCCCACAACGCCTGCACAGGCAGCGGGTGGAGGAACTTGAGCTCGCTCCCAACCACGACCTCGAACACGCCGGCGCCGGGGATGACACCCTCGGGCGTCGCTTTCGGCTTGGCTGCAACCGACGCAAGCTTGGCCAGGAACTTGTTGGGCGCTACGCCGACCGAGCACGACAGGTCGAGTTCGGTCGCCACGCGCTCGCGGAGATGACGCCCGATCGCCACCCCCTCGCCGAGCAGGCGCAGGGCACCGGTGACATCGAGGAAGGCCTCGTCGAGCGCCAGTGGCTCGACGAACGGCGTCGCCTCATGCAGGATCTCGTGCAGCTGCTTGCTCACGCGCGAGTACAGCTCGTGATCGCCCGGCAGGAACACCGCGGTGGGGCAGAGCCGACGGGCCACCGAACCGGGCATGGCCGAGTAGACGCCGTACCGTCGGGCCTCGTACGACGCAGCGGCCACCACGCCACGGGGTCCGGTGCCACCCACGACCACGGGTTGACCGCGAAGGTCCGGACGGCGGCGCAACTCGACCGAGACATAGAAGGCATCCATGTCGACATGCAGGATCGTGCGACACGGAGCGATCTGGGTCATGGGAGCACTTGCTCCACAACTGCCGTCGCGCGATCGGCTCCCACGACGACGAACTGGAATGAGGACAGCGGGAGCATCCCGCCCTCGAGCCACGCCATGACCGGCACCCGCACCCACAGCGGTGAGTCAGCGAGCAGCGCGGCCACATCGCCCAGCGCCACGAACTCGGCCTGTTCGACAATGCCATCGGGGTCATCGAGCACGATCTCGCCGTGCGCAACGCTGCTGAACCACGACTCAACCGACATGTGCCAACCCATGTCGGGCGCATCGACGGACACCGTGTAGTGGCAGTCGGTCCACTCGTGCACCTGCAGCCCAGTCTCCTCGCGCACCTCGCGTGAGATTCCGGCGGTCACCGATTCGCCCTCGTCGATGACGCCACCGGGCGGGGTCCATTCGAGATGACCCTGCCGACGCCTGTTGGCGGCAAGCAACAGTTGGTTGTCGACGACGATGAGACCACCGCCGACCCGGAACGAACGCATCCCGAAGTCTCGCACGTCTGCATGCCGAACCACCTGCGATGGTCCTGACGCGGACGAATCGTGCGGCTCAGCCGCCCTGGATTCGCCGCTGTCGACGGCCGCGACGGTCCTCGATCCACAGCTTCAACACCAGCACCAGCGCCTCTTGGACGATGTTCTGCGACATCTTCGATTGTCCGGCCGTTCGGTCGCGGAAGGTGATGGGAATCTCCACGATCTTGCCGCCGGCGCGCACCAGACGGTGGGTCATCTCCACCTGGAACCCATAACCGTCGGCACGCACCGCCTCGAAGTGCATCTTGTCGACCAGCGACGAACTGCGGTACGCGCGAAAGCCCGCCGTGGCATCGTTAATGGCCAGGCCCAGCACACCCGACGCGTAGCGGTTCCCCCAGCGCGACAACATCCGCCGTTTGCGCGGCCAGTTCTCGGTGATGCCACCGGGTACATAACGGCTGCCGACCGCAAGGTCGACACCGTGCTCGACAGCAGAAACCAGATTGGGGATCTCTGCCGGATCGTGTGAGAAGTCGGCATCGATCTGAATACAGATCTCTGCACCACCGTCGATGGCGGCGCGCATGCCCGCCCGATAGGCCGCACCAAGGCCCTGCTTGCCGGAGCGGCGCAGGACGGTGACATCTCCGACGTCGGCGGCAATGCGCTCGACGATGTCGGCGGTGCCGTCGGGGCTGTTGTCGTCGACAACGAGGATGCCCACGTCGGGAGCATTGGCGCGGATGGACCGGCACAGCGCTTCGATGTTGTCGGCCTCGTTGTAGGTGGGCACGATGGCCACGGAACGCACGGCCGCCAGCCTACGGCGACAGAGGTTCAGCCCTGCAACCGCCCTACGATGGCGACGTGCCCGATCAGCCAGAGCCGCGTCCGCTGTCCGCCCTGCCATCACCCGCCGCCCGCGCAGCGGCCTTCGCCGCCATCCTGCTCGGCGGGCTCGCCGGCGGCCTGATCGGCTACAGCCTGGTGCGGGTGCAGTGCAGCGGGCAGTGCGGCCTCGGCCGCGGCCTCGGCGCCTTCATCGGCGCCGTTTCAGCGGCGCTCGGCATGAGCGTGGTTGCCATCCTCGTGCTACGCGCACTGGGCGAGTGGCGTGACCTCGAAGATCGTCGCCGGCAGCCGGGCTCACACTGATGCCCGACGCACCGGCACCGTCGGCGCAGGGACAACTACGACTGCTCGCCTGCGATCTCGCCGTGCGCGCGGGACACCTGATCAGCGAGGGGCGGCTCCGTGGGGTCGGCGCGGTCGACACCAAGTCCTCGGCCACTGACATGGTCACCGCATTCGACCGCGCGTCCGAGGCCCTGATCGTGGAGGCACTGCGGCTGCACCGCCCCGATGATGCCATCATCGGCGAAGAAGGCACCGCCGACACGGGTACCAGTGGGGTCCGCTGGTTGATCGACCCCATCGACGGAACGACCAACTTCCTCTACGGCCTTCCCGGCTATGCCGTATCCATCGCCGCTGCTGACAACCTCGGCACACTTGCGGGTGCGGTGTTCGTGCCGGCCACCGACGAACTGTTCAGCGCTGCACGCGGTGAAGGGGCCACGCTCAACGGTGCAGCGATCCATTGTTCCTCCACCTCTGCACTCCCCCACGCGTTGCTTGCCACCGGCTTCAGCTACGACGCAGACCGCCGTCGCCAACAGATGAGCCGACTCCAGCACATCATCGGAGACATACGCGACATCCGCCGCTGCGGTGCCGCAGCGGTTGACCTGTGCAACGTCGCTTCGGGTCGGGTCGACGCATACTTCGAGGAGCACCTCGGTCCGTGGGACCTCGCTGCGGGCGAGCTCATCGCCACCGAGGCCGGGTGCCGCAGCGGCGATCTCAGCGGTGGGCCGGTGCGGCCCACACAGGTGCTCGTGACGAACGCGCAGTTGTTCGAACCGATGCGCTCACTCCTGGCGCACGCCGACACCCTGTGTCGCACAACCGACTAAGGCCCCGCCCAAACCGGGCAACGCACTCCCGCAGCCGATTTTTTGGGCGAGATCGCACCGGGATGGCCCACCTGTAAGGCATCATGGCAGGCGTGGGAACACGAATCCTGACCGTTGAAGACGATGAGCGCATCCGTACTGCTGTGAAGCTCGCGCTCGAGGACGAGGGTTGGACAGTCGACGAGGCGGGCAGCGGCGAGGAAGCGATCGAGCTGTTCCACCGCGGGTCCCCCGATGTCGTGCTGTTCGACATCATGCTCCCGGGTATCGACGGCTTCGAGTTGTGCCGCCATCTCCGCAAGACCAGTGACGTGCCCATCGTGATGGTCACGGCGCGCGCCGACACCCACGATGTTGTCGCCGGCCTCGAAGCGGGCGCCGACGATTACCTCACCAAGCCCTTCGCTCCGAAGGAGCTCTCTGCCCGCATCCGCGCCCTGCTGCGACGCATCCGCCCGATGAGCCCTGGCCACAGCAAGCTCGTCTTCGGCGATCTCGAAATCATCCCCGATGAGGGCAAGGTCACGCGCGGCGGTACCGAATTACATCTCACCAAGACCGAGTTCCGGCTCCTCGTCGAGCTGGCACACAGCCCTGGCCGCGTGTTCAGTCGAGAGTCCCTGCTCGACAAGGTGTGGGGATACGACTATTTCGGTGATGGCCGTCTGGTCGACGTACACATCCGCCGCCTCCGCACCAAGGTCGAGTCCGATGCCGCCAACCCGCGCCACGTAGTCACGGTCCGAGGGCTGGGTTACCGCCTGCAGTCGTGACCGAAGCGATCGACGCCCCCGAACCGGTTCGGCTCTGGACGCGGGCGAGCCGCACGCTGGCCCAACTCAGGCCGCAACGGGTTGGCCTGCGGACACGCATCCTGCTCATCTTCACGATGGGCTTTTTGGTGCTGTCCATCTTCTTGGCAGCGATCACCTTCAGTTTCGCCAAGAGCACTCTGGTCAACCAGCGCGATCGTTCGAACGTCGAGCAGGCATACCGCGATGCTGGCGTCGCCCTGAATGACCTGAGGTCGTCGCCGGCATCTGCCCAGCCGGTCATCGACACGTTGTCCCGCCTCGGCATCGGCTTCCCACTGTTGAACTATCACGATGACTGGACCGCTGGCTCGGCCCGCTTCGGGCCCGAGGCGGTGCCAGCACTACTGAAAGATCGCGTGCTGATCGACGGCGTACCCGCGCGCATGATCGTGACGCTGGACGGCGAAGCCGTGATGATCATCGGCATTCCCATCCCCGAGGTCGGAGCCGCCTACTTCGAGTTCTCCAGCCTCTCCGAGATCAACTCCACGCTGCGCAGCGTGGCTCTGTCGCTGATGTTCGCCGGGTTCATCACCACCCTGTTCGGGGTGGTACTCGGTACCGTTGCATCACGGCGCGTCGTCAAGCCCCTGGGTGACGCCGCCCAGGCTGCAAAGGCCATCGCCGGCGGCCGATTGGACACCCGCCTCGAGACCACCGACGACCACGACCTGAAGCTCCTCGCCGACTCATTCAACGACATGGCCTCGGCCCTGCAGCAACGCGTCGAACGCGATGCCCGGTTCGCGAGCGACGTGAGCCACGAACTGCGTTCGCCGCTGATGACCCTTGCGGCATCCGTCGAGGTGATGCAGGCCCGACGCGACGAGATGCCCGAGCGCGCGCAGGCAGCGCTCGACTTACTGGTGGGCGACGTGATCCGCTTTCAGGGGCTGGTCGAGGACCTGTTGGAAATCTCGCGTTTCGACGCCGGCGCGATCCGCCTGCACCTCGAGGACCTGCCCGTTGCCGAGTTCGTACGCCAGGCCATCGGCGTCAGCAGCCTGCCCCAGACACCGCTCACGGTCACAGAACGGGCCGAGCGCCTGGTGATGCACGTCGACCGTCGGCGTCTTGCCCGCGTGGTCGCCAACCTCATCGACAACGCCCGACTGCACGGTGGCGGCGAGCCCGAGGCGATCGTGTCCGAAGCCGAGAACGAGGGCGAACCGATCGGCCATGTCTGGATCGCCGTCGAGGACCATGGGTCCGGCGTGCCCCTCGACGAGCGCCACCTGATCTTCGAGCGATTCGCCCGCGGAGCCGTTGCCGGCCGCCGCAGCTCCAGCGACGGCGCCGGTCTCGGTCTGGCTCTGGTCGACGAGCATGTTCGGCTGCACGGCGGCAACGTGTGGGTCGAGGATCGCCTCGACGGCGAACCCGGGGCCCGCTTCGTCATCGAACTCCCGGCCGAGGAGGTGCGACCATGATCCCTCGCCGGCACCTGATCATCGTCGCCGCCGCCGCCGCCGCCGTGCTCATGGCCGCCTGTGGTGTCGCCAGCGACACCGTGCCACGGGACGTTCCCGAGGTCGACCGGTCCCCCTTCCTCGGGGCAGCAACCCCCACGCCCGGCAGCGCCGCCGGTACCGATCGCATTTTCCTGCTGGCACCGGAGACGGCCACCGAACCCCGTCGTCTGCGCGCCGCCCAACGCGATGTGGGCGCGTCTGCCCCGGCGCGCCTCACCTCGTTGTTCGGCGCCCTGAGCCTGACCGAGACAACCGCCCGCCTGCGCACCGCGCTGCCCGAAACCTTGCAGCTGCTCTCCGCCACCCTGCAGACCAACGGCACGCTGATCGTCGATGTCACCGACCCGATCCTGTCGTTGTCCAGCAACGCGCTCATCGACGCAGTCGCTCAGATCGTGTTCACTGCAGCGGAGGTACGCAACGTCCAACGGGTCCAGATCCTTGTCGACGGCGTTGCCCGACAATGGCCCGGGGGCGATGGATCACTACGCAGCATCCCGCTCACCGTGTACGACTACCCCGGTTTCATCGAGACCACACAGCCCGACTTCCCTGCCCTGCCGTCGCCCGCTGCCTGAGCCGACGCTGCGCCTGAAGGCGACCCGCTGCACTGTCCCAAAGCACGGAGTCCCAAAGCACGGAGTCCCAAACCAGCGGTGCCCCAAACCAGCGCTGTCCCAGAGCGCGGTGCCCCAAACTACGGTGCCCTAGCCGAAGAAGACCGACGCCACGTTCTGATAGAGCGCGAGATCGACCGGGCGGGTCTTGCCCGCAGCTTCGCTCATCGGCACCAGCACGACCTCGTCGGCGCGCATGGCGGTCATGTGTCCCCATGCCCCGGCGTGGACGGCGTCGATGGCGCCGAGTCCGAACCGGGTGGCCAGCACCCGGTCATAGGCCGAGGGTGTACCGCCGCGTTGGATGTGACCCAGCAGCACCACCCGCGTCTCGAAGCCCGTGCGTTGCTCGATCTCGGGGGCCAGACGGTCGGCAACCCCGCGTCGACGGACCCGCCCGACCAGGTCGTAGACCTTCTCCTGCGATGGCATGGTCCCAGCTGCTGGTTCGGCCCCCTCGGCCACCACCACGATCGAGGCATACCGCCCGCGCTGGTGCCGCGCCCGCAGGATGGTGCAGACCTCGTCGATATCGAACGGCTGCTCGGGGATCAGGATCACGGTTGCGCCCCCGGCAATGCCGGCGTGCGTTGCGATCCAGCCCGAGTCGCGGCCCATGACCTCGACCAACATCACCCGGTCGTGGCTCTCGGCGGTGGTGTGCAGGCGGTCGATCGCGTCGGTGGCGGTCTGCACGGCGGTGTTGAAGCCGAACGTGATGTCGGTGCCGACCACATCATTGTCGATGGTCTTGGGTACTCCGACGATGGGCAGGCCGAGGTCGTGGTGCAAGTTGTGGGCCACGGTCAACGAGCCATTGCCACCGACCACGATGAGCGCGTCGAGACCCATGTCGTCGAAGGTCTTGACCACGGTCTCCAAGCCGCCGTCGCGCTCGTACGGGCTGCCCCGACGCGTGCCGAGCAACGTGCCACCTTTGGGCAGCATGCCGCGCATGGAGTGCACATCGAGCGACATCGTGCGGCGGTCCATCACGCCGTCCCAGGCATCGAGAAAACCGATCACCTCGTCGCCGTACTCCATCTCGCCCTTGCGGACCACCGCTCGAATGACAGCATTCAGCCCGGGGCAGTCGCCGCCGCCGGTGAGCAGACCTACTCGCATGATCACTGACAATAGGCGAGAACGTGCACGACGAGGCACCGGCATGGTAGGAACTCTGCATGGCGTGGGAATCCTCTCGACCGGTGCCGTGGCGCCGACTGATCCGTGAATGGCTGATCTACGTCGCAATTGCGAGCGTTGCGTTCGTCATCATCTTCCGCGACAAGCTCACCGTGTCGCTCTTCGCTGGACTGTTCGTCAGCGGACCGATGTATCTGTTGTTCGGCGCCGTGCTGGCCAAGTTCGGGTACTCGCGCAAGACCTTCAAGGACCTACGCGTCGAACGCGAGAACGCCGCCGCCACACGCTCATCGGCGAAGACGTCCGATACCTCCGGTGCCGTCGGGAGTCGGCCCCGACCCGCACCCACCAAGCGCACCTCCACGGGTCCGTCGCAACAACGCAAGGGCACCAAGCCCAAACGCCGATGAGCGTCGACGACTCCTGTGTCCTGGCGCTCGACGCTGGTACCACCGGCGTACGCACCCGCGCCGTGTTCCTCGATGGCCGACCGCCGATTTCGTCGTATCGCGAGTTCCCGCAGTACTTCCCCCAGCCCGGTTGGGTCGAACACGATGCCGACGAGATCTGGCAGGCGGCACAGGCAACCCTTACCGATGTGTTGGCACGACTCCCCCAGCCCCCGAGCGCCATCGGCATCACCAACCAGCGCGAAACCGCGGTGGCCTGGAGCCGCAGCACGGGCCGCCCGCTGCACCGGGCCATCGTGTGGCAGGACCGTCGCACGGCGCCCCGATGCGACGAACTGAACGAACAGGGCGCATTGCCGATGGTGCGCGAACGCACCGGGCTGGTGCTCGACCCGTATTTCAGTGGCACCAAATTCGAGTGGTTGCTCCACGAGGGCGGCGTCCAGGACAACGACGACCTGGCCCTGGGCACGGTCGATTCCTGGTTGCTGTGGAAGCTCACCGGTGGACAGGTGCACGCCACCGACCCATCCAACGCCAGCCGCACCATGCTGTTCGACATTCGCACCCTCGCCTGGGATCCCGAACTCTGCGATCTCCTCCACGTCCCCATGCATGCCCTACCCGTGGTGCTGCCTTCCAGCGGCCGTTTCGGGGTCACCCACGCCACCAGCGGCATCACCGCAGGTATCCCGGTGTCGGGCATCGCCGGAGATCAGCAGAGCGCCCTGTTCGGCCAAGCGTGCTTCCTGCCGGGTATGGCCAAGAACACCTATGGCACGGGCAGCTTCGTGTTGCTCAACGTGGGGACCAACTGCCCGCCGCCCACCGAGGGCATGCTCACCACGGTTGCGTGGACCCTGGCCGACGGCACAACCACCTATGCGCTCGAAGGCGCCATCTTCGTCACCGGCGCCGCCGTGCAGTGGCTACGCGACGGACTGCAGATCATCTCCTCCAGCGCCGAGATCGGCCCCCTCGCCGCCAGTGTTGACGACACCGGCGGCGTCTATGTGGTGCCGGCCTTCACGGGGCTGGGGAGTCCCTGGTGGGATCCCTACGCCCGCGGCACCATCGTTGGCATCACCCGCGGCACGGGTCGGGCCCAGATCGCGCGAGCTGTTGTGGAGTCGATTGCCTATCTCGTGCGCGATGCCGTCGATGCGATGACCGCTGCATCGGGCACTCAGCTGCACGATCTGCGAGTCGATGGCGGGGCCTCGGTGTTGGACATGTTGTTGCAGATGCAAGCAGACCAGCTCGGGGTCACCGTGCGCCGGCCCGCCGATCAGGAGACGACAGCCCTCGGCGCGGCATTCCTCGCCGGACTCGCCGAGGGTGTCTGGCCGTCGTTGCAGGCCATCACCGACCAGTGGCACCTCGACGCCGAGTTCACCCCAGAGGCCGACCGCACGCTGGCCAACACCCTGCACTCGCAGTGGCTGCGCGCCGTCGAACGTAGCCGCGGGTAGGCGCCCGAGCCAGCCCGCCCGGGGCCCCGATCAGCGACGCAGCAACGCATCGGCAAGACGTCCCAGCAGAGCCACCTGCTGGCGCTCGCGGGCGTGGAATGGTCGGTCACTGCGCCCTGCGGCCACGGAGACACCGGCGGCGTCGAGGTGCACCCACACCACATCGCCCGGCGATGACTCGCCGTGGGTTCCTGCCGGCAGGTGTCGGCTGCCCTCCAAGAACGCGGCGAGCCACGCCGTATCTGGCGGCAGCCCCCGCTCAACGAGGGTGATCAGGCCCGTATCGTCGCCGGGATCGGCGCCCATGGCAACTGCCCAGGTGCCGTCGACGAGCTCGCGGAGTTGGTCGCAGAACCGTTCGAGGCGCTCGTCGGCGCTGGTCTCGGCCAGCACCGCCGCCGATTCGAGCGCAGCCATGCCATGGTCGGGCCGGTTCGGGTCGATGGGTCGCACGTCTTCCACCGCCACGCCATCGACCTGGGCGATCGCGGCCACGAGCACCTGCAGGGTGACATCGTCGGGCACGCTGACGACGAGTTCGTCCACGGCGCTGCCCCCACCCCGTTCGAGGATCTCGATGCCCAGAACGTCGCCGTGCACGCCGCCGATACGGCCCGCCACCTGACCGAGTGCACCGGGACGATCGGGCAACCAGACCCGCACCACGAAGAAGTTCACCGCGCCAACGTAGCCATGGGGCATGCCGTGAGTGTGGCCACTGTGTAACGGCAGCGTGAACCCGGACTCAGCCCAGCTTCGGCAGGCCCTTTTTCAGGTTGCGGATGCCCTGGTGGATGCGCTGCTCGTTCTCGATGAGCGCGAATCGGGCGAAGCCCTCGCCACCGGGGCCGAACCCGAGCCCGGGAGACAACGCCACGTCGCAGTCGCGCACGACGAGCGAGCAGAACTCCACCGACGTCAGGTCGGCATACGGCTCGGGGATCGGCGCCCACACGAACATCGAACCCTTGGGCTTGGGGATGTCCCAGCCAATGCGGCCCAGGCCGTCGATCAATGCATCGCGGCGGCCCTGATAGATCTCACAGACTTCCTCTGGGTAGTCGGGAGCCTCGTTCATGACGACGGTTGCAGCGATCTGCACGGGCTGAAACATGCCGTAATCCAGGTAGCTCTTCAGCTTCACGAGTGCCTGCACGACCTCTTTGTTACCAACCAGGAATGCGCAACGCCATCCGGCCATCGAGAAGCTCTTGGTCAAGCTGTACAACTCGACGGCACACTCCTTGGCACCTTCGGCCTGCAGGATCGATGGTGGCTGGTAGCCGTCGAATCCGACATCGGCATAGGCGAAGTCATGCACCACGATCATCTCGCGCTCACGACAGAAATCGACCACCTTCTGCATGAAGTCGAGGTCGACCACAGCTCCCGTGGGGTTGTGCGGGAACGAGATCACCAGCACGCGCGGCTTGGGCCACCCCACGTCGTAGGCGGTGGTGAGGCTGTCGAAGAAGTCGCCCGTGAAATCACCCTGCACGCGGGGATCGGCGAGGTGACGCATGGGCACCTGACGCAGATCGGCGCCGGCGAAGAGCGGTCCGTAGATATGGATGGGATAGCTCGGGCTGGGCACGATGGCGGCGTCGCCACGGTCGAGCAGCACCCACATCAGGTGGCTGAAGCCCTCCTTGGAACCAATGGTGTTGGTGATTTCCAACTCGGGGTCCAGCACCACGCCCCACTTGCGCTCATACAACGCAGCAACCGCCTCGCGCAGCTTGGGCAGCCCACGGCTGAGCGAGTAGCGGTGGTTCTTGGGCTGCTGAGCCGCCTCGATGAGCTTGTCGACAGCGATCTGGGGCGACGGGATGTCGGGGTTGCCGAATCCCAGATCGATCACGTCGGCGCCTGCTCGCCGCGCCTCGATCTTCAAGTTGTTGATGATCGTGAAGACATACGGGGGCAGATTGGTGATGCGACGAAATTCCATACGACCTCGACGTTAGTTGGTGGAAGCGGCCGCGTCGCAGCTGGTTTCAACACTTCGGCGAAACGGGGCGGCGACAGCAGGGAGGTTTTGCCATCCGTGTGGCACCATGTCGTCATGGCAAAGGAACCAAGCGACGGCTGCATCCACGTCGTCATCGAGATCCCCCGTGGTAGCCGCAACAAGTACGAGATCGATCATGACTCGGGCCGGATCTTTCTCGACCGACGCTTGTTCACCGCCACCACGTACCCAGCGGACTACGGGTTCATCCCCGACACACTGGGCGGCGACGGCGATCCGCTCGACGCGCTGGTGCTGCTGGAGGACCCGGTGTATCCGGGCGTCTGGGTGGAGGCCCGGCCGGTAGGCGTGCTGTTCATGCACGACGAAGCCGGCGAGGACGCCAAGATCCTGTGCGTCCCACCGCGTGAGCCCCGCTGGGCCGATGTGCAAGACATCGACGACCTGACGCCACAGCTCGTTGCGGAGATCCAGCACTTCTTCGAGGTCTACAAGGCACTCGAACCCGGCAAGTCGTCATCCACCGCCGGCCTCGCCGGACGTGACGCCGCCTGGGCCGAGATCCACCGCGCCCGCGCCAACTATCCCGGCCACTGACCAACCCGGCCACTCACCACCCGGCCACTGACGATCTCGGCCGGCGACCATCCCGGCCGGCGACCATCCCGGCCACTGGCGATCTCGG
>WLMZ01000026.1 GCA_009726095.1 Actinomycetota bacterium | reverse complement strand
GCTCATGGGAGCTGTGTCTCCTGTGTTGTTACTGGGTAGTGGTGGTGTCGCACTTGGGGTGCGGGATTTCGTGGTAGCGGCGACCGGTTTCGAACCGGTGACCTTCCGATTATGAGCCGGATGCTCTGACCAACTGAGCTACGCCGCCAGGGCTTTGCTCGGCCCGAAAAGACGGGACGGGCTGGTCGAGCCCTCTGTCGGAGTCGAACCGACGACCTACGCCTTACCATGGCGTTGCTCTACCTACTGAGCTAAGAGGGCGGGCGCGCACCTAGAGCGAGACCGGAGAGCGATCCTAGCGCCTCGACGGACCGACGACCACGTGATTCTGCCCGATTTCGTCGGACAAGTGGTGGACCTTCGCTGGCAGGGCCGGCAACCCGGGGAATCTTGACCAGAATGCCGATGCTGTACCGCCCGGGTTCGGGCGGTACATTGCCTGTCCTGTGGAGGAGATCTCGATTCGACTGGCAACGGCCAACGATGCTGAGGCCGTGCGCTCCATCTACAACCACGAAGTCGTTCACACCGTCGCCACCTTCGATCTGGTGCCGAGATCCCTGCTCGATCAACAGCAGTGGCTCGAGGCTCGCTCGGGCGCCTTCGCCACGATCGTTGCCGTCGAGCACGACATCGTGGTGGGTTTCGGGTCGCTGTCGCCGTACAAAGAACGTCCGGGCTACCGAACAAGCGTCGAAGACTCGGTCTACGTGCACCAGGACCAGCAGGGCCGCGGTATCGGCAAGTTGATCGTCCACGAGCTCCTCGCAGTGGCCCGTATCTCGGGATTTCACGCCGTGTTCGCCCGGATCACCGCCGCCAGCGAGGCCAGTCGGGCGCTGCACACCTCGTGCGGCTTCGAGTTGGTGGGCATCGAACGAGAGGTCGGGCGAAAGTTCAACCGGTGGCTCGATGTCGCCCTGATGGAAATCTTGCTCACTGACTGACCCCGCCGGGGCTTCGTGACCGCCCCGTGCATCACAACCCTGCGCTCAGCATTCGCGACGCACGTTGAGGCGCTACTCGACGACGAGGCCCTGCAGCTCGGCCTCGCCGGCCAGGGCGAGCCACGCCTCCTCGGCGGAATCGACCGTGGTCTGTGCTGTCGCCAACTCGGCGCTGAGCCGGGCCAGACGGACGTGATCGCCGCCAGCGCCGGCCAAGTCGTTGCTGAGACGGGCCTGCAGGTCGTTGGCCTGCGCAAGCGCTCGCTCGGCCTGGGTGAGCAGGCGCCGCAGGGTGCTGGGGCTCTTCACCGACACCGGCTTGGGCGACGGCTTGACCCCGCCGGCGACATCACGGCCACCGCCACCGTTCAACGGCTGGGCCGGGGCCTGGCTCTGGGACTGCGCCAATTTGCCTCGTGCCGACGGTGCAACGGTTGCAGAAGCTGACACCGCACGCTGGGCGAGCCAGCCGGCCACACCGCCACGAACCAGGCCTGCCCCGCCCACGCCGTCGAGCGCCAGTACCTCGGTGACGGTTCGGTCCAGGAACACGCGGTCGTGGCTGACCACCACGACAATGCCCGGCCAGTCATCGAGGAACTCCTCGAGCGCACGCAAGGTGTCCAGGTCGAGATCGTTGGTGGGCTCGTCGAGCAGCAGCACATTGGGCTGCGCGACGAGCGTGAGCAGCAGTTGCAGCCGTCGCCGCTCGCCGCCCGACAGCGTGGAGATGGGGGCGAACTGTGCATCGCCATCGAACCAGAACTGGCGCATCAGGCTGATGTCCTCGAGCGAGGGAGCGCCCTTGTCGCCGGCCACGGCCTCGCGCACGCGCTGGCTGACATCGAGATCGCGGCCGAGCTGGTCGTAGTAACCGACCTTCACGGTGCGACCGAGCTCGATATGACCCGTGGTCGGCTGCAGGCGCTGTGCGATGAGGTCGAGCAGTGTGCTCTTGCCAGCGCCGTTGGGGCCGACAATGCCCAGACGATCGCCCGGCTCGAGCATGTGGTCGAACGGCTTCAGCACCAGGCTGCCCCGGGTGTCGGCCGTATCGGCCGGGGCCGGCCACGAGAAACCAACGCCGTGCAGCTCGACACCTTTCGAGCCGAGCCGCTGGCTGCCCAGTGACAGACCCAGCTCACCGGAGCGTGCCGCAGCGTCGTGGCGACGTTCGATCAGTGCCTTGGCGGCCTCGACACGGGCCTTTGGCTTGGTGGACCGGGCCGGGGCACCTCGGCGCAGCCAGGCCAGTTCGTGGCGGGCCAGGTTCTTGCGGCTCTGTTCTGCGGTGGCCGCCTGCTCCTCACGTTCGATTCGCGCTGCCAGGTAGGCGGCGTAGCCCGATCCGTCGTGCCATCCGGCAGGCACATGCAGATACGCGTGGCCGCGGTCGATCTCGAGCACCTTGTTGGTGACGCGATCGAGCACATGACGGTCGTGGGTGACCAGCAGCAATCCGCCGCTGTAGTTGGCCAACCATTCCTCGAGATAGGCAATGGCGTCGAGATCGAGATGGTTGGTGGGCTCGTCGAGGATGAGCGCCTCCCAGTCGCGTACCAACAGCGCCGCCAGCGCGACGCGCTTTTGCTGGCCGCCGGAGAGCTCGTTGGTGGGCGACTCAAGCAGGCCCGACATGCCGAGACGATCGAGCATTGCCTCGCCCCGCCAGCCCTCGCCCACCGCATCGCGCACCGAACCGGTGGGGAGCACGGGCAACTGTGCCAGCACGCCGATGCGCGCACCCCGGCCACGCCGGACCACGCCCTGTTCGGGTTGCAGATCACCGCTGATGATGCGCAGCAGCGTGCTCTTGCCGCAGCCGTTCAACCCGACGACACCGATACGGTCGCCGTCGCTGAGGGTCAGCGAGACGTCGTCGAACAACGGGCGGTTCGGTCGGGAGGCTCGCAGCCCCTGAGCATCGATCAGGATCACAGGGCTCAGGATAGGAGCCGAAAATGACAACGACCCCGCCACGGCCTGTTGCCGCGTGGGGCCGTTGACGGCATTGCTTGAAGTGGGCCGGGAAGGATTCGAACCTACGAAGGCTGTGCCGGCAGATTTACAGTCTGCTCCCTTTGGCCGCTTGGGTACCGACCCCACTGTGTTGTAATTGCGCGCCGAAGCGTAGCGCCCGCACCGGCTGCACGCACCTGTCAACCGCAATCGCTACCCTGTACACATGCCGAGTTTTGACATTGTCTCCGAAGTCGACCGCCAAGAAGTTCGCAACGCCATCGACCAGGCCCAGCGCGAGGTTGCCAACCGATTCGACTTCAAGAACACCGACTCCTCCATCGAGCAGAACGAACTGGCCATTACGTTCCGCACCGTGAGCGAGGACCGGCTCCAGGCGTTACGCATGCTGGTGGAGGAGAAGCTGGTGAAGCGCTCGGTGTCGCTCAAGGGCCTCGAGTACGGCAAGGTCGAGGAAGCCACGCAGAACACCGTGCGCCAGATCCTGACCATCAAGGTAGGCATCTCCTCCGACAAGGCGCGTGAGATCAACCGTCTCATCAAGGAAAAAGGTCCCAAGGGCGTGAGCAGCCAGACCCAGGGCGAATCCGTGCGGGTCACCGGCAAAAAGCGCGACGACCTGCAGGCAGTGATGACGCTGCTGAAGGGTGCCGACCTGGAGATCCCGCTGCAGTTCAACAACTTCCGCGACTGACGCCCCAGACTCCGCCCAACGACACCGGCCGCAGCGCCGCACATCCCGGCGCATGCATCGCTAGCGCGCTGCGCTACAGAAGGTGGCAAGTTCCTGCAGGTTCGACACCAGTGCTGCGCTGGCCACGGCGTTGGCATCGCCGACGAGGGAGGGGAGCTCATCATCGAACCCCACCACCCCATCGGTACGGTACGAGTTCACGGCGCAGGACACCGACGCAGCGGTGAGCGGCATGGTGAGCTTGGCCATCTGTTGTAACAGCACCTGTTCTCTCACCATCCGGTCCTGCAGGTACTGAGCGGGCGAAGGCGCGACGGGTGGAGCCAACGCCGCACCCTCGGTGGGCCCGCACGCCTCGACGACGGCCACCGTGCCCTTGCCGTCGACCGTGGCCGAGGCAGAGGCGGGCCGGGTGGCGGCCCAGGTGTTCAGCCCGCCCACGAGCGCTGCAAGGCTCGCAGCATCACGGGCGGCAATCGACGCACGGATGCAGTCCTGTGTGCCCGACTGACGATAGGTGACCGAATCGCCGCTCCATGCCGTGGCCAGATGGAACGCTGCGTCACTCCCCAACACCGGGGCCAGCACCCCGTACCAGAGATACATGCCCATCGTGGATGGGTCAGACGTGGACACCCCGGGAGGGGTCTCGAGACCGCGAGCGGCATCGAGCACCGCTGCGTCGCTGGCGGGGGCGTTCAGCGCCATGAAGAAGTCCTCACTGGTGGCCCGGGTCGTGATGCCCCACGAACTGGCATCACCCATATCGAGCAGCCCGAGGATCCATGGACTGATGGTGCTCTTCAGCGCATCACGCTGAGCGCGGCGATCGGTCTGCTCTTTCAGGAACGCTTCAGCAAGTGTCGGGTCAGCATTGTTCCTGACACGGATCGCGTACGTGCCGGTTCCCTCGAGCAATGCCTCGTAACCGATCTGCTGGCTCGGCGACAGCGCGCCCATGGCCGCGCCCCAGTGCTTGTATTGGTCGAGCAACGCTCCACTGAGTGCCGCGATGACCTTGGCATCGTGGAAGGGGCTGCCCGCCGCGTCCACCTGATAGATGGTGGTCGTCGCCGGGTCGTAGAACACGCTACGTTCGAGCGCTGCGTACTCGCCCACTGCTGCTGCTCTGGGATCTGCGTCGATGAGGCCGAGTGCCCGCAATCCGCTGAACCCCCCGGAGGCGTCATGCGGGACGCGAGCCAGCTCGTAGATGCCCAACTTGACCTCGTATTCGGCACGCGGCAGCGTTACCAGCGGTACAGCGTTCTTGAACGGATGCCCAAGGGTCGTCTCGACGAAGGTCGCCAGCGGCTGCACCTGGGCCGGCCACTCTCTGCTCTGTGCGGCCTGGCGTTGCCTGACCAACACGTAGCCGCCGGCCCCGATGAGGGCAAGGATCACGATCATGGCGCCGATGGCCCGGCCCCTGAAGCGGGCTTTGGTGGCGGCCCCCTTGCCGGGGCCAGATGTCACCGTGACCCGGCGATCGGTGATCACCAGGGCGCTGGCCGGCGCCAAGGACCGCGTCATTCCCATCGGCTCCGCAGCCGGTGGACGTGCGGGCGGTTTGGGCAGCGTCGGCATGGCGGGCGCTGCTGACACGGCTGGCGCCTGATCGACGTGAACAAGGAGCGGCGCCGATGGCTGGCCGAAGGATGTGGGCAAGACCGCTTCGTCTTGGATGAGTTCAGGGATTGACGAAAGGTCCCATGCAATCACCGGCGGCTCGATCAAGGCCGGTTCTGGGGCAACCGCGGGCGTGAACGCAACCCCAGTCACGGCAACCACCTCCGGCTCGCACACCTGGCTGCTGCGCTCGGTCGGGTGCGCGCGGCCGCGGTCGATTCTGAGCGTGAAATCAAACGGCGCACGGACTGTTGGAGCAAGCTCGGTCGTCACTGGACCATCGACTCGATCACCATGCTCGGTCGAAGCCTCTGACAGATCACTCATGGTTGTTTGTCGGCAGTTGCAGTGGGCAGCTTGAGCGGAATCAGACAATCCGCAACAGGTCAGGAGCTTCGGCAGAACGACAACACGTTGAGCATCACGTCAGCCTGGGCCTGATCGTTCGAACCGCGAACGAAGGCGGGGAGGACGCCCTGGCGGTAGGCGAGCACCGCACACGTCCACGCTCCCTGGGCAACGGGAAGCCCCATCCGGATCAGTTCGTCGCCGAACTGCACCTCGGTCGCTGCCGCTGTATAGGGCAGCATCGTGTCGCTGTCGGCGCTGACCACCTGGGTGGTCACCTCGATCGGTTCGCACACCGATACGGCGACCACATTGCCCGCCTGATTCGTGACGGCGGCCGCGCTCGAGGCTGGCCGGGTCTGCGCCCAGAGGCTCAATGGTGCGAAGAGCGCCGCTTGGGCCTCGGGCGACGTTGTGGCCACCTGCGCGTTCACGCAGGCGCGACCGGCGCTCACGGTGGTGACAACGGCGTCTCCGGCCCAGAGCATCGCTGCGGCACGTGCCTCAGTGGGTCCGAGCGCTGGGAGCAGGACCAGATACCAGAACTGCATCCCCAACGTCCGCGACGTCGCTGCTGACGGCGACACAGAGGCGCTCACGGGTACCGCACGCGAGCCCCGGGCGGGATCGAACAGTGCAGCGTCGCTCGGCGGCACGGTGATGCCGGCCAGTGGGTTCTCGGGACTTGGCGCAGGAGATGTCGTGGCGCCGAACGCATACGACCCCAGCACGGCCCCAAGATACGTCGGGTGCGAATCGGCGGGTAGACCCAATGCCGTGCTCCGAGCCTGCGTCTCGGCGTTCCACAGAGAACGGAGTTGTGGATCGGCAGCAAACTTGGCGAGCACGACGTTGGCTCCGGCGAAATCGACGCTCGCACGGACCCCGACCCGCTGGGCATCGCTCAACGTGTCCACATTCGAGCTCCAGCCGGTTGACTGATCCGCCAGCGCCACGGTCAGGGCACGCAGTAGGGACACTTCGAACACCGGCGTGGTGCCGTCGACGCGGTACACGGTGCGGTCCGCCGGGCTGTAGAAGGCGGTGATCGTCGCAGCCACCTGACGACCGATCTCACTCGGTGACGGCGTGCCACTGACCAGACCAACGGCGCGAAGCGTGCCGAAGCTGCCGTCGGGATCCATGTACGAACGCGACAACACGTCGATGCCGAGTTTCACCTCGTACTCGGGCGCCGACAGGGCGACAACGCTGACATTGTCAACGAACTCCGCATGCGCGACCTTCTCCACGAAGGCCGCCAAAGGGTCCAATTCCTGACTCCAGGTGACCTTGTTCTTGATCAGGAAGTACCAGCCGGTGAAGCTGGCGCCGCCGAGCAACGAGGCCACCACGAGAAACGACAGGAAGGCCCTGAAGGGATGGCGGCGGCGCTGCAATGGGCGTGGCGTGCGGGTCGCGTTGGCCACCACCAGCGAGGGAACGACGCGCTGGGTTGGGGCCGTTCTGGCGGGCTGGCCCAGATAGGGAACCACCGGGGTCGATAGACGTGGCGTCGGCATCGAGGTCGGTAGTCGCGGGCTGTCGCCGTTGCCGTTGGTGCTGGCGCTGGCGCTGCCGTTGGTGCTGGCATAGTCATCGGTATTCTCGGGGACGTAGATCTGCCCGGTGTGGTGCTGGACCTGCGGCGTGGGTGACACCGGCGGTGGAGCCAGCGGTTGGGGGTGCCCGAACGGCTGCGGGGCAAAGGGCTGCGGGACGAAGGGCTGCGGCGCTGGGACGGCGGCGGGAACGACCGACGGCGAGGACACGATCGGCGCCTTTGGCAGAGCTTCGGTGTCGGACCCATCGCCGATCTGCAGCCCCGTGGACAACGAGTCGAGCACCGAGCTCCACACGACCTGTGGCGATGCTTCCTGCACAACTGCCTCAGGCGAGAGCGGCTGGACCGGAACCACGTTGCGGACGGTCAACCGCAGCCGCAGACGGTCGCGCAGTGCGTTGGTTACCTCCTCGACCGTGGGCGGGTCCGTGAGGGTCTCAGTACTCAGTGTGCTGAGGAAGCGCTCACTGTTGAGATCGGGTGCCACAGTCTTGTATCGGCGCGCGGGTTCCCGAGGTTGAGGAAATCACTACGGCTGCTCACACCTTGCACAACGGCGCAAACGGGCGGGCTCCACCCGGTGTCAGTCCTCTGGAGGGACCTCGCTGGCGCGGCGTTGGAGCTCGCTGACGACACTGGCATCGGCGAGCGTGGTGGTGTCACCCAGGTTGCGGCCCTCGGCGACATCGCGGAGCAGTCGACGCATGATCTTGCCGCTGCGGGTCTTGGGGAGATCAGGGGTGAAGTAGATGGCCTTCGGTTTGGCGATGCTGCCGATCTCGGTTCCCACGTGGTTACGCAGCACCTGTTCGTCGACTTCGGCGCCACCGCGCAGGGTGACATAGGCGATGATGGCTTGCCCGGTGGTGGGATCGTTGGCGCCAACCACTGCTGCTTCGGCCACCGCCGGGTGCGACACCAGCGCAGATTCAACCTCGGTGGTCGAGATGCGGTGTCCGCTCACGTTCATGACGTCGTCGACGCGTCCGAGCAGCCAGAGATACCCGTCGTCATCGAGCTTGGCGCCATCGCCGGCGAAGTAGCGACCCGGGAACCGGGTCCAGTAGGTCTCGTGATAGCGCTCGGGGTCGCCCCAGATACCACGCAGCATCGCTGGCCACGGCTGGGTGAGCGTCAGGTACCCGCCGCCATGTTCAACGTGCTCACCGTTCTCGTCGACCAGTTCGGTGCCGATGCCCGGCAGTGCGAACGTGGCCGAACCGGGCTTGGTGGTCGTGGCTCCGGGCAGTGGGCTGATCATGATCGCGCCGGTCTCGGTCTGCCACCACGTGTCCACCACGGGGCAACGGCCGCCACCGATATGTTCTTGGTACCACATCCATGCCTCGGGGTTGATCGGCTCGCCGACCGACCCGAGCAGACGCACCGACGACAGGTCGTGCTTGGCGGGCTCCTGGGCCCCCCACTTCATGAAGGTGCGGATGGCCGTGGGTGCGGTGTAGAAGATGGTGACGCCGTACTTCTCGATGATCTGCCACATGCGATCGTTGCCCGGGAAGTTGGGCACGCCCTCGTACATCACCTGGGTGGCGCCATTGGCAAGGGGCCCATAGACGATGTAGCTGTGCCCGGTGATCCAGCCGACGTCGGCGGTGCACCAGAACACATCGGTTTCGGGGTGCAGATCGAAGACGTACTTGTGTGTGAAGGCAACCTGGGTGAGGTAGCCGCCGCTGGTGTGCATGATGCCCTTGGGGCGGCCCGTGGTGCCGCTGGTGTACAACAAGAACAGCAGTTGCTCAGAATCCATCGGCTCTGCCGGGCACACCGGATCTGCCGTAGCCATGAGCTCGTGATACCAGTGGTCGCGGCCGTCCTGCATCGACACCTCATTGCCACCCCGGCGTACCACCACGACATCGGTGATCGTGGGTGTGTGCAACAGCGCCTCGTCGGCGGTTTGCTTCAGGGGGAAGACCTCACCCCGGCGCCACCCGCCATCGGCGGTGATGAGCAGCTTGGCCTCAGCGTCGTTGATTCGGTCGGTCAGCGACAAGGCGCTGAAGCCGCCGAAGACGACGCTGTGGGCGGCGCCGATGCGCGCGCAGGCCAGCATCGCGATCGCCGCCTCGGGAATCATCGGCATGTAGATGTTGACACGATCGCCCTTGACGATGCCGAGGCTCTTCAGCACGTTGGCAAAACGCTGCGTCTCGTCGAGCAAGTCGGCGTAGGTGATGGTGCGCGTGTCGCCAGGCTCGCCTTCGAAGTGGAACGCGACCTTGTCGCCCCTGCCGGCGAGCACGTGCCGGTCGAGGCAGTTGTAGCTCACGTTGAGCTCGCCGCCGACGAACCACTGAGCAGCCGGAAGCTTCCAATCGCACGTGGTGGTCCAGTCCTTTGACCAGGTGAGCAGGTCAGCGGCCTGGCGCGCCCAGAAGCCCTCGTAGTCCGCTGCACCATCGTCGTACATGGACGTGTCGCTGACGAGCGCGTTCTGCTTGAACGCCTCCGATGGTGGGAACGTGCGTCGTTCCCAGCCGAGAGCGTCGATGGCTTGAGCGTCGGTCATGGTGATGTATCCCTCAGGTCGCGTTGCGAGCCAACTCTAGCCATCCCTGCTGCGCCGGACGCATGGTCTGCAACGGCCGTGAACGCACAAAGGGCCCCCGCCGAAGCGGGGGCCCTCTGTGTCATTCGTTCATTGGTAGCCCAAGTGGCTACCGATCACCGGTACCGGTGTCGCTGGCCGATCAGGCCGGGCGACGACGGCGGGCGAACATCGTCATACCGAAGCCGAGGAGAACTCCCAGGCCGGCGATGAGGACGGTCGAACCCGACGAGCTACCCGTGGTGGGCAGTTCGGCGACCAAGGTGGTCGTGGTGGTGGCGGGCGGCGGCGGAATCTGCTGCTGATCGCCATTGTCGTTGTTGGTGATGGTGCAGTTGGCCAGTTCGCCAGCAGCGAGGGTGACCTCGTTGCCTTCCAGCGTGCCGCCGACGCAGGACCACTCAGAAGCGTCGTAGCCCTCGGGGCCGCTCTCGCTGAGCACGTAGGTGACGTCCTTCTCGACGTCGGCACCGATGCCGGCATCTGGGCTCTCGTCGGGGTCAGCACCGTTGATGACGGCGTCGCCGCCCTCCTTGGGGGTGGCCGTGAGCGTGAAGTTGGCAATCGTGGCCGTACCGGTCACGGTGTCGTCGTTGATCACGGTCTTGTTCAAGGTGAGGTGCGGTGCCAGTTCGATGGGGGCGCAGATGTCGGCGCCCGAGCTGTGCTCGACCGAGTTGTCATCGTTGTAGCCCTCACCGGTGGCGATGAGGTCGCCATCCCTGATTCCGCTTTCGGTATCGCCATTGTGCAGGTCGTAGGTGACTGCACAGGGGGCGAAGTCGACGGTGCCCTCGGCATAGGTGTGGCTTTCTGGGCCCCAGGTACCGGCGTTGGTCTCATCGCATTGCTCGCCGTAGTGAACGGCGTTGTCGGCCGGGTTCAGGTCGTTGCCCTCAGCGGCGCCCACGGAGTAATCGGTGTCGTTGATGCTGCCGAGGAAGTTTCCTGCCTGGTTTGCGTCGTGCCAGTCAATGGCCCAGCCGGTGCCCCAGCGGTTCTCGCTGCACGGGTCGTTGCGGTCCCACTGCCAGGTGCCCTGAACAGTGACGGTGATGCTGCCGTCGGGGTTGACCTCGGCGCTGCCGGTGGCGGTGACGGGGTAGGCCGAATCGGCTGCGGCGAGCTGCGAGGTGACGGCAACGGTACCGACCGTGAGCGAGCCCATGAGCAGTGCCCCGGCGCCGATGCGAGATGCGACCTGGCGCAACCGCCGTGCCCCATGTGCGTGTGAGTGTTGTCCAAACATTTCTCTGGCCTCCATGTCGTTGTCCTGTGAAGAGTTGTCCATAATCTACACAAGTCACGGACAGAAGCTGAATAGGTCACCCGGCCTATTGGTGGCCAGGACCAGCATTTTTCGAAAATATCGTTGCATCGGCATCGAATTCGAGCACGGTGAAGCCGCCCAACCCCGAAGGCTCGCAGAGCGCCTCGGCCTCACGCACCCGGCTTCGCATCGCGAGTGCCGCCACCGTCGGGCGGGCAGCGTGCTCGGCCCACACCCTCTGCCCCTCTGCCACGAGTTCATCGATTCCCCACCGTTGCAGGAACTGGCGCTGTGTTCGAACGCTGGCCGGCTCGCCAGCTGCGGCCACTACCTGGTCGATGGCCACGTCAACCGTGATGTCCTGCGACCCGGGTTCGCGTAGGTAGTGGTCGCCACGTTCGTGGCCGCGGTAGGTGCGCAGCCACTCGCGCCATGGCCGCTGCGCGAGACCGGCCGTGGTCGGTTGCGCGTAGTCGAAGATCACCAGGCGGCCCGTACGCAGGAGCGCACGCTGTTGTTGCACCCATGCCGCGGCTCGTCGCTGCACCGGGATCCGGGCGCCATGGGCGGCGCCGCCGGGGAGATGGAGTTGCTCCAGATCGCTCGCTGGTCGCAGGACCTCGGCAAACGAGCCATCGGGGCGGGCGGCCACATACGCCTCGCGCCAACCACCATCCATCACGAACAGCCGGAAGGCAAGGTTGTCGAGCAGTTCATTGGCAAGGATCACACCGTTCACCGGCGCGGTCGGCATGGCGTCCGTTGACGTCACCCAGTCGGGATGACGCTCTCGTTGCACACCCGAGACCTCGACGGCCACATAGTCGATCGCTCCCAAGCACGCCGGCGCTGCGGCCCGTATCGTCCGCGCCAGCGTGCCGGGGCCGGCACCGGCCTCGATGACCGTGAACAGGCCCGGCCGGCCGAGATCAGCCCACACGGCGTCGAGCATGCGCGCGATCACAGCGCCAAACAGCGGCCCGACCTCGGGGCTGGTGATGAAATCACCCCGTCGTCCCGCAGCACCACCTGCGCTGTAGAAACCGCCGTCGCCGTACAGCGCGAAGTGCATGAACGTTTCGAAGGGTATCGCACCCCCCGCGTCCGCGATGGCGGCGCGGATCTGATCAGCGGCCGAGCGCACCGGTGAGCGCACTGAGGTCGCCGAAGCGCAGCACGAGGCCCGGCAGGATACCGAGCACCAGGGTGGCGCTTGCGGTGATGGCCATGGCAGCCACCAGCGATGGCGGCGTCTTGATGGGGCTGATGTCGCCATCCGGCACCGGCTTCATCCACATCTCGCGCATGATGTTGCCGTAGTAGCCGAATGCGATGACCGTGTTGACCGCACCAATGATGGCGATGGCGTAGCCCAGGCCGGTTCCGGCTTGAAGCACCGCACGGAAGGCGTTGAGCTTGGCAAACCATCCGCCAAAGGGCGGAATACCAGCGAGCGACGCAAGCAGGAAGGTCATCAGCGCCGCCAGTCCGGGCGCATAGTTCATCAAGCCGCCGAAACTGGAGATGTCTCCGCTGCGGGTCTTTCGACTGACCGCGATGACAACGGCGAACACGCCGAGGTTGGTGGCGGCATAGACGAGCAGGTACACGACAACCGTCTTGAGCGATGTCTCGGTGGCCTTGGTGCCGGCAACCACGAGCGGCATCAGGATGAAACCGCCTTGGCTGATCGAGGAGTAGGCGAGCATGCGCACCAGGTTGGTCTGCTTCAGCGCGATCAGGTTGCCAACGGTCATGGTGAGCGCGGCGAGCACGAACACGAACGGCTGCCACACCTTCTCTGCATGCGGGAAGGCGAGGTAGAGCATGGTGACCAGCGCAACAAAACCGCCGGCTTTGGATGCGACCGACAAGAAGGCGGTGACCGGCGTCGGCGCACCCTCGTAGGTGTCGGGCGCCCACGAGTGGAACGGCACTGCGCTGACCTTGAAGGCGAAGCCGACGATGACGAACACCACGGCCAGCACCTCGACACCGCGGTACTGACCGGTGATGGTGACTGCCTTGCCGATGTCGACGAGCAGCGTGCTGTTGGCAACGCCGTACAGCAGGCTCATGCCGTAGAGCATGAGCGCGCTCGCAAACACACCGAGGAGGAAGTACTTGACGCCCGCCTCGTTGCTCTTGATGTCACGCTTGCGCCATGCAGCGAGCATGTAGGTGGGGATGGACAGGAACTCGAAGGCAACGAACACGCCGATGAGATCCCGAGCCGAGGCCATCATGACCATGCCGAGCACGCTGCTGAGGAGCAGCACGTAGTACTCGCCCTGGTAATAGCCGCCCTCCTCGATCTCGTTGGTGGACAACAGCACCACCACGTAGCCGACAATGAGGAACATCGCCTTCATGATGAGACTGAAGTTGTCGATGACGTATCGTCCGCCGAACAACGACCGCGTGTCGCTACCGATGACGGCCAGCGTGACGACGGGAATGAGAGCTGCCAGGAGGCTGAAACCAGCCAGCGTGGCCGTGAGCCATTTCTTGCTCTCGCTGACGAACAGGTCGACGATGAGCACCACGCAGATACCCGCAGCGAGAATGATCTCCGGAGCGAGCGCGTGATAGTCGACCTTGGGCGGGGTGAACCCGCCCGCCGCGACGAGGAACGAGGCAAGCACGGGTCAGCCCTTCCCGAATGCCTTGAGCGTGACCTGCACTGCGGGATCGATGACCTTGAACATCAGCTGCGGGTACACACCGAACACGACGATCGCGAGGAGGAACGGCGCCCAGGCAACCCACTCGAAGAACGTGACGTCGTGGATGTCGCCTGAGTGATCGTCGGCGGCGTGGTCGTCTCCGTGGCCGGCCGCATCGTGGCCGGCGGAACCATGACCGTGGGTATCGCCATGGCCGCCGCCGGCGCCCGCAAATTCGGGCTTGGGCTCGCCGAACGCCACCCGCTGGAACAGCCACAGCAGGTAGCCGGCAGCCAACACGGTGCCAATCGCGGCAACGACCATGAACACGCGGAACACGTTGTGGTTCAAGCCGTCGGCCGGCGAGTACGACGAGATGATGGCGGGGAACTCACCCCAGAAGCCGGCAAGACCGGGCAGACCCAACGAAGCCATGGCGCAGAAGCCGAGGATCCAGCCCATCTTGGGCATCGAGATGAGCATGCCGCCGAGGCGCTTGATCTCGAGCGTGTGGTAGCGATCCTTCACCGAGCCGGCAACGAAGAACAACATGCCGGTGATGAGGCCGTGCGCAACCATGCCAAAGATCGCTGCGTTGAAGCCAAGCGGCGTGAGCGTGGAGATGCCGAGCATCACGAAGCCCATGTGCGCCACCGAGCTGAACGCGATGAGCCGCTTCATATCGGTCTGGGCCAGACAGCCGAGCGCGCCGTAGATGATGCCGATGACTGCGAGACCGCCGATCCAGGGCGCCCATGCCTTGGCGGCGGTGGGCAGGATGGGGATGGCGATGCGCACGAAACCGTACGTGCCGAGCTTCAGCAGGATGGCCGCCAGGATGACCGAACCCTGTGTGGGCGCCTGGGTGTGTGCGTCGGGCAACCAGGTATGGAAGGGGAACATCGGCACCTTCACGGCGAATCCGATGAACATGCCGGCGAAGATCCACACCTGCACGGTCTTGCCCAACATGCCGCCGTGGGCAGCGAGGTAGGGGATGCTGAAGCTGGCCTCGCCGGCCGGAACCTTGCCCGACACCTGGAAGTACAGCGCCAGGAACGCAACGAGCATGAGTGCAGAACCGAACATGGTGTACAGGAAGAACTTCAGCGATGCGTACTGGCGCTGCTCGCCGCCCCAGACGCCGATCATGAAGTACATCGGCAACAGCACGAGCTCGAAGAAGACGAAGAACAAGATGAGGTCCTGGGCGATGAAGGTACCGGCCATGCCGACCTGCAACAGCAGCATCAGGATGAGAAACGCCTTCGGGTTGCCCGGCGACGGGATGTGATCCCACGAATAGACCATCACCAACACGGTGACCGCCATACCGAGGATGTACAGCGGCAGGCTGAGACCATCCAGACCGACGGTGTAGTTGCTGTGGATGACCTTGATCCACGACGTGTCGGCGAAGAACTGCAGCTTTCCGGAGTTGCCGTAGTCGAACTTCATCAGCGTGAACACACCCACGGCGAGTGTGGCCACGGCAGTGAGCAGTGCGATCTGCTTGTGCAGCAGTTCTTTCCCCTTGGGGATGAACATCATGACGAGCACACCGGCGAGCGGCAAGAAGGTGCCGATCGTGAGTAGCGCGTTGTTGGTGCGGAGTACATCCATTGCCGTGAGGCTCCTCAGGTATTGACGATGACGAGAACGAGGGCGCCGATGGCGGCGGCTCCGAAGAGCAGTGCCCCGTATTGGTTGACCTTGCCTGACTGGATCGGCCGCAGCGCGCTGCCCGTGCCGCGAGCCGCGGCGCCTGATCCATTGACCGCACCATCAACGACACGTTGGTCGATGTTGCGGTACACCCAGAGCCCTGTCTTGCGTGCACCGGCGCCGACTTCGTTGACGGTGCGATCGAGGACGTTCTGGTTTACCCAGTAGGCCGCCTTGCTGATGGGGTAGGCCACGCCCCGGACGATGACGTTCTCGTACAGAGCGTCGAGGTAGTACTTGTTGGCCAGGAACGTGTACCCGGCGTGCATCGGCTGCGACCGCTTGGTGAGGCCCTTCAGAGCGAAGGCGCCCTTGCCGTAGAGCCCCCGGCAGATGAACAGGCTGATGGCGAAGCCGGCCGCCACGAGGCCGATGGACGGCAGTGCATTGACCCACTCGAACGGGGCGTGGGCCAGTTCGGGGAAAGGCTCGCGCTTCTCGCTGGCGAACCACTCGGTGAACTTCTCGATCTTGAACGGCGCAGCGTTGAGGTAGCCGGCGACCACGGCGAACACGGCGAGTATCACGAGCGGCACCGTGATGAGCGCCGGGGATTCGTGCGGACCGGCGTGTGTGTCATGCCCATCGTGGTCGGCATGGGCCATGGCCGGAGCGTGTGCCGTGTCGTGTGCCGTGTCGTGTGCCGTGTCGTGTGCCGTGTCGTGTGCCGTGTCGTGGGCCGTGTCGTGCGCCGTGTCGTGATGCTCGCCCGCAGCGGCGCCCCGGGCAGTACCGAAGAACGTGAGGTAGGTGGCACGGGTCATGTAGGCGGTGGTCATGAAGGCGCCGACGAGGCCGATGATCCAAAAGACCTTGTACCCGTTGTGGTGGGCATTGTCGATGATCTCGTCCTTGGAGAAGAATCCGCTGAAGAACGGCACCCCGCACAGGGCAAGGGTCGACAGGATCCAGCACGCTGCGGTGATGGGCATCTTGCGGGCCAGGCCGCCCATGTCCTTTTTCATCTCGAAGCTGTGGTGGCTGCCGCTGTGGGCAACCGAACCGGCACACAGGAACAGGCAGCACTTGAAGAACGCGTGAGTGAAGATGTGGAACACGGCGGGTGTCCAGGCTCCGACGCCGAGTCCCATCATCATGTAGCCCAACTGGCTGACCGTGGAATACGCCAGCACCTTTTTGATATCGGTCTGCACAAATGCAAGAGCAGCGGCGATGACGATGGTGATACCGCCGATCACTGCAATGAGATTGAAGTGCTGGCCGGCCACATTGATGTCGAGACCCGTGTGGAACAACGGATACAGACGGGCAACCAGGAACACACCAGCCACGACCATCGTGCTGGAGTGCAGCAGCGAACTGACCGGGGTGGGGCCGGCCATGGCATCGGGCAACCACGTGTGCAGAGGAAACTGACCGCTCTTACCGATGCAGGCGATGAACAACGCAACGCAGCCCCAGAGCAGCAGGGTGTGCGATGCACCGGTGTCCTTCATCGCCCACTCGTTGATGGCCGAGATGCTGAAACCGTTGCTGCCGTGGGCCTGGGCGTAGGCGTTGGCGCCGAAGAAGATGGTGCCAGTGCCGACCAGCAGGCCAATGTCGCCGACTCGTACCGTCCAGAATGCCTTGAGGGCGGCACGGCTGTTGGCTTCCTCTTCCCACCAATGTCCGATGAGCATGAACGAGCACAGGCCCATGATCTCCCAGCCCAAGATGAGCTGCACCATGTTCTCTGCGAGCACCATCATCAACATGCCTGCGCTGAACAGGGTGAGCGCTGCGAAGAAGTGGGTGTATCGCCGATCGCCGCGCAGGTACTCGAGCGAGTAGATCTGGACGAGCGTGGAGATGAACGCAACGAGCAACAGCATGACGACGGCCAGGCCGTCGATGTGTTGGCCAAAGCTGAACTGAACGCCGCCGCTCTGCCACCAGACGACCTTGCGGATGACCGGCTCGACCGTGGTCTCGGAGCGGTGGATCCACTGGTACGTGGTGCCGATGGCCAGCACGAGCGATGCAGCCATCGAGGCCAGGCCGATCTCGCTGCCCTTCATCGGCAGACGCTTGCCGAAGAAGATGATCAGCGCGAACGCGACGGCAGGAATGATGGGGATGAGGAAGGCGTGTTCGAGGAACCAGCCGGCATGTTCAGCAGCGAGCACAGCTCAGCCCTTCATCTCAGAGAGTTCGTCGAGCGCGATGGTGCGCTTGTTGCGGAAGATGAGCAGCACCAGGCCGAGCCCAACACCAACCTCGGCGGCAGCGATGGCGATGACGTACAGGGCGAAGACGTGCCCATCGGGGCTGCCGTTGCGCAGCGCGAACGCCAACAGGTTGAGGTTGACCGCGTTGAGGATGAGCTCGATGCTCATCAACACCATCACGGCATTCCTGCGGGCGATGACCCCATAGACGCCGATGCAGAACAACACGGCACCGAGGAGGAGGAACTCATTGATCAGCATCGTGCATCAATCCTTACGTGCCAGAACGATGGCGCCGATGACGGCGATGAGCAGCACGAACGACAGCGCCCAGAAGGGCAACAGATAGGGCGTGAAGATGGTGTCGCTGATGGACTGCGTATCGATGCGGATGGCCTTCGACGGCGCTGGCAGCTGCTCGTCCTTGAAGCCACCCACCAGTGCGATCGCCATCGCGGCGAACAGCACCAGGGCCACCGGGATGCCGAGCGACCAGTTCTTGTTGTTGAGCTCGGACTCGTTGCCGATGCGCGCACGGGTGAGCATGACACCGAAGAGGAACAGCACCATGACGGCGCCGACGTACACCAAGATCTGGGTGATGGCGACGAACTCGGCGTAGACCAGCAGGTACTGGGCCGCCGCACCCGCAAGCACACACACCAACCACAGCGCTGCGTGCACCACGTTCTTGCTGGTGACCACACGGAAGGCACCGACGATCATCACGGTGGCGATGATGCCGAACGCGATGTTCTGGGCGACAAGGGCTTCGGCAAGCATCACTTCTTGCCCTTCTTGTCAGCGCCGACTTCCAGCTCGGGAGCCTCGGGCACGGTTTCCATCCACTCGCCGAGCTTGGTCTTGTCGTGCAACAGGTCGGCGATCTTGGGCTCGCTGTATTCGTATTCCGGACTCCAGAACAACGCATCGAACGGACAGACCTCGACGCAGATGCCGCAGTACATGCACAGCGCATAGTCGATGTCGAAACGGTCGAGCTTGTTGACCTTGCGTGGTGCGCCACCGGCGCGACGCGGTGGGGCGAGTTCCTTGTGACCCTCGATGTAGATGCACCAGTCGGGGCAGCTGCGGGCGCAGAGCATGCACGACGTGCAGTTGTCCTCGCGCAGGGCGATGACACCGCGGGCACGAACAGGCGGAGCTTCCTTCTCGTGCGGGTATTGCACGGTGTTGGCGCCGTCCTTGAACGTGTTCATCATCGTGTTGAACGTGACGCCGAGGCCTTTGACAAGACCCGGGACCTTTGGCTTGAGACCCATCAGAACACCACCTTCAGGACAGCGGTGAGCATGATGTTGACGAGTGACACCGGGATGAGCACCTTCCACGCGAACCGCTGCAGTTGATCTTCACGGAAACGGGGGTAGCTGAAGCGGATCCACATGATGAGGAACACGAGGCCCATCATCTTGGTGAACATGATCAGCGGGCCGACGATGTTCATCCAGTTGGAGACATCACCCATGCCGTGCCAACCGAACCAGCTGAACGGCACGCCCCACCCACCAAGGAAGAGCACCGAGGCAATGAGGGCGAACACGCCGGCCGTGGCGAATTCGGCGATGAAGAAGATGAGGAAGCGGAAGCCCGAGTACTCGGTCATGTAGCCCGACACCAGCTCGGATTCGGCGATGGGCATGTCGAACGGGGCCTGTGTCAGCTCGGCCTGCACGGCCACCATGAACACGGCGAAGCCGATGAACTGGGTGAGGATGTAGGGGTTACCGAGGCCGTTCCAGCCAAAGATCTCGCCGGCGTTCTGCGCCACCACGATCTGCTGCATGTTCATGGTGCCGGCCTGGATGACCACACCGACGACGGCGAGCACCATGGGCAGTTCGTAGGCGATGAGCTGACCGGCGGCACGCAGGCCACCCAGCAACGAATACTTGTTGGCACTGGACCAGCCGGCGATGAGGATGCCGAGCACGCTGATGCTGCTGACCGCCAGGGCGTAGAACACACCCGTCTCGAAGTTGGTGAACCACGCATCGGGTCCGAACGGCACCACCGCCACGAGCAAGAAGGTGCTGGCAAGCACGATGAGCGGGGCGATGCGGAAGATCGAGTGATCTGCCCGCTCGGGCATGATGTCTTCCTTCTGCAGCCATTTGCCGACCTCGGCGAACAGCTGCATCGAGCCGTACGGCCCGGCTTCCATGGGGCCGAGGCGGCTCTGCATGAAGCTCATCATCTTGAACAGAAAGACGTACACGATGGTGCCGGCGGGCAGCAGCACCGCGACGAGGCCACCGAGCACGCGCAGCAACGACTGCGCCCAGTACGGGAAAGTGAGAGCGATCATCATCAGCGGTCGATGTCTCCGAGGATGAAGTACAGCGACGCAAGGATGGTGATGACGTCGGGCACGTACACGCCACGTAGCAGCCACGGCACGATGGAGATGTTGTTGAAGCTGGCGGAGCGGATCTTCACGCGGAAGGGTCCGAGGTCGCCCTTACTGACGACGTAGTAGCCCATCTCGCCGAGCGGGTTCTCCGTGCTCACCCAGGCTTCGCCCTCGGGCACCTTGATGATGCGCGGCACCTTGGCCATCACGGGTCCTGCCGGCAGGGTGTCGAGCAGTTTCTCGACGATGAGCGTTGCCTCGCGGGTTTCCTGCAACCGGATCCAGCAGCGGGCGAAGCTGTCGCCATCGGGGTGCGTCCACACCTTGAAGTCGACCTTGTCCCAGGCCATGTCAATCTTCTGATCGCGGCGCAGGTCGTAATCCACGCCGCTGGCACGCAGGTTGGGCCCGGAGAGCCCGTACTGCAGGGCGACATCTTTGGGGATGACGCCGATGCCGCGTGTGCGGCTCTGGAAGATCTCGTTGCCGAACAGCAGGTCTTCCATCTCGTCACAGAACGTGCGCAGCTTCTTCATGACGCTGCGGGTTTCATCGATCCAACCCTTGGGCAGATCGTCCTTCAGGCCACCGATGCGGTCGAAGTTTGGATGGAAACGGCCGCCGGTTGCACCCTCGATGAGGTTGAGCACGTATTCGCGGTCGCGGAAGGCCATGAACACTGGCGTGATGGCGCCGAGCTGCACGCCGAGATCGCCGAGGAACAACGACACGTTGGCGATTCGGCTGAGCTCGAACAAGATGGTGCGGATGTGCTGGGCACGAGGAGGTGCCACGACGTCCATCAGCTTCTCGGCTGCGAGGATGAACGGCACCTCGTTGGCGAAGCTGCCCAGCCAGTCGATGCGGTTCACGAGCGACGTGACCTGCGGGAACGTACGCACCTCGGTGAGCTTCTCGTAGCCGCGGTGCATGTAACCGGCCGACGGCTCGGCCCACACGACCTGCTCGCCATCGAGACGACAGATGATGCGCAGGGTGCCGTGGGTGGCCGGGTGCTGCGGGCCGATGTTGAGGGTCATGCCCTCGGTCTCGAGTTCTACGTTGAGGCGCGCGTCGGCAGCCTGCGACGCGATGTAGGACAGCCGTTCACGATCGCCGAGCATGGTCATGACTCGCCGCCCTCTCCATCAGATGCTGCGTCATCGGCGGGCTCGCCGGGCAGGGGCTCGACATCGACGATGCCCGGCCACGGCTTGACCATACGGGCCAAGAGCGGGAAGTCCTTGCGCATCGGGTGTCCCTCGAAGCCGGTGGGCAGGTACATGTTGCGCAGGTCGGGGTGACCGGCGAAGTTGATACCGAACATCTCGTGCGCTTCGCGCTCGTGCCAGTTGGCACCGGCATAGCACGGGATCCAGGTGGGCATGGTCATGTCATCGCCGATGTCGGCTTTGATGGTGACACCGAAATGCAGCGTGGTGCTGCAGGCCCTGGCGAACAACTGGAAGCGGGTCTCGCCACCGGTGTAGCCCTGCTTGATGGTCATGTCGCGCTCGGCCTGGGGCTGGGTGGGATCGTCCTCGCCACGGCCGTAGGGCGATGGCATCCAATCAATGGCGGAGAGGAAACAGAAGTAATCGAGGCCCACGACATCGCGTAGGGCAACGCCGGCTTCGCGCCAGGCGTCGGCACGAACGCGCACCCAGACATCGTCGCCGGGCTTGACAAGGCTGTCGATGAGGGCATCACCGAGTTCGGCACGCAGTTGATCGACGGCGCGCTCGCGCAGGGTGTCGCCTGGGAGTTCGGCCACCGGGGTGTCAGTTGACGACAATTGGCTCACCTCGGTTCAACGGCACGTAGCCCTCGCCGCGCCAACGAGCGCCCATGTCCTCGTTCTTGATGCGCTGCTGCAGCAGCACCACACCCTCGAGCAGGGCCTCAGGACGGGGCGGGCAGCCTGGCACGTAGACATCGACCGGGATGATCTGGTCGACGCCCTTGGTGACCGAGTAGCTGTCCCAGTACGGGCCGCCGCAGTTTGCGCACGAGCCCATGCTGATGACGTACTTGGGTTCGGGCATCTGCTCGTAGAGCCGCTTGACGGCTGGCGCCATCTTGTCGGTGACGGTGCCGGAAATGACCACCAGGTCGGCCTGACGGGGGCTGGCGGGCAGCGGGATGACACCGAGGCGCATGACGTCGTAACGGGGCGACCCGAAGGCTGCACCCATTTCGATCGCACAACAGGCAAGGCCCCACTGGTACACCCACAGGCTGTACGAACGACCCATGTTGAAGAGTTGTGTGAGCGGCTTTGGAAGCCGCCCGCGGTCAACGAGACCCATTCGAGCACGTCACTTTCCGGGATGTGGTCAGCGCCTGAACGGCGTGCACGTGAGCTACACCCATCGCAGCACACCTTTGCGCCATGCATACACGAGTCCGAGCAGGAGCACGAACACGAACACTCCCATCTCGACCAGGCCGAACCCGCCGTAGCGCTCGAGCTGAGTTGCCCACGGGAAGATGAAGACCGCTTCCACGTCGAACACGACGAACAGCAGAGCGAACACGTAGTACCGAATCTGACTCTGGGACCACCCGTGGCCCACGGGATCAACGCCGCTCTCGTACGGCAACAGCTTTTCGTAGTTCGGCTTGTTCGGTCGAATGGCTGCAGAGATGGCCAGCAGCAAGGCGGCGAGCAGCAGGGCGGCTGCGCCGAACCAGATGACAGTGAGGTAATCCCTGAGAAAGTCGGACATCGCAAGAGAAGCTACTACGCAGTGTGAATCGGCTCACAAACTCTGGAGACATCTCTTGCCCTGGATCTGCTCAGGGCCAACCTGCGGGGGCCCCGACCGAGCTCAGAGATCGAGGCGAAACGGCCAGTTCTTTAACGTTTCTTGGGTCAAGCGGCGATGACACCACGTCGATATCAGTCTTGAATGATTGTTACGGGCCCGACGAACTTGGAGTGCACCACAATGAAGAAGACATGGCTCACCGCAGTATCGGTTGCCGGAGTGCTCGGCACCGGTTCCGCCGCAATGATGGCAAGCGCCGTCATGAACGCTGGCTCAACCAGCCCCAACACAGCACCCGTGCCCGGCCAGAACGGCGCCGACACGCCGGCCCCACGTACGGTCGTCTACTCGGTCGGCGACGCTGCTCACATCACACTGAGTTCCGCTGGTGGTGTGCTGAGCGTGATCTCCACCGAGCCGAGCGTCGGCTGGTCCGTGGTCTCGACATCGCAAGCCGGCCCGACCGTCACCGTGCAACTCACCGATGGCATGCGCCTGGTCACGTTCACCGCAACGTCGAACGGCGAGCAGGTCAATGCCTCGGTGGCAGCTGCCTTCATGACGCCCACCAGTGACGGCACGACGGTCTCGACACCCGAACTCATCGAGCAGACCAACGCCACAACCGGCCCGACCGTGTCCGCACCATGGAACCACAACGAGTCCGAGGCGCCTGCACCTGCACAGGCGCAGCCACCGGCGCAGACACACAGCACGCCAACAGAGGCCGCCGAAAGGCCCTCGTCCACATCGCCGGCAGTAACCACGACGCCGCCGCAGATCATCCCGCCTTCTTCGACCACGGCTCCGTCAAGCGCCGGGACCTGGCACGAGGACGACGGTCACCAGACCGAGTCCACCGACAATGGGGCCGAGCACGATGACGACTGATGACGATCAGGCCGCCCGCATCGCATCGCTACGCGCCAAGCGGGGCCAGCAAGGTGCTGTGCCGACAAGCGGCACCACGGCACCCGAGGTGGCACGCAGCGCCCCGGCACGCGTGACGCCGGCACCCAACGCGGCGAACCGTGTTGTCTCCGGCCCGTTCGCCCCGCCGAGCGCCGCCGAGCTGGTGTCGACATCGATCCTCGTACCGCAACTGAATCCGGCTTCGTTCGCTGCCGCTGCTGCGCCGCCGGCGCAGACGGTTGCCGCGTCAACCCGCACGCCGGTGACCTCTTCACCGACCGCCGGAACCACCGGTCGAGCACCAAGCGCTCGCGCAACGAAGGCTCGCCCGGTGAAACGACCCCACGTTGCAGCCGGAGGTCGCATTGCGGCAACAGGGCTCGCAGCCAGTGCCGTGCTGGGTCTCACCGGCATCATCGCCAGCGCGAACCGGCCCGAACCAACGGCTGCGAGCGAGGCCCCGACGTCGAGCACGACCGTCACGACACCCGGCACGACACCCGGCACGTCCGCCGACACGCTTCCCAGCGTTGCCGACTCGGTGGTCCCAGCACCCACGGAAACCGTGAACCTGGCCATCCCACCAGCATCGGCTGCGGGTGCCGCAGCGCCCGCAGCCGTCGTTGCGGTGCCCGTCCCCGCAGTGGGTGCATCAGCTGCGGCCCCGTCGAAGACGTCCGGGTCAGCCACGCCCAAGACCACCGTCGCAGCAACGACACCGGTAGCAACGGCGGCACCAGCGGCGGCACCAGCGGCAACGCCCGCCCCCACTCCGGCACCTGCCGGCGCCCCCGCCACCACTGCTGCTCCGGCCACCACCGCAGCCCCTGCGCCACCACCCACCACGGTGGCTCCTGCCCCACCGCCACCACCGCCGCCAACCACCACCAAACCCAGCGCGCCGTAGTGCTGATGTCGGCGGGAACCCGCGTCGTGGCACAACGAAGCTTCAGGGTGATGGGGTGCGAATCGCACGTGATCATCACGGCAGGCACGGACGCGCTGCTCGATCGGGCCGAGGCTCGACTGCGCGAACTCGAGTCACTCTGGAGCAGGTTCCTGCCCGACAGCGACATCACCCGGGCCAATCAGGCCGCAGGCACTCCCGTACGCGTCCACGAGGACACGCTCGCTGTGATCCTGCGCTCGATCGAGGCGTGGAAACAGACACGCGGCCTCTTTGACATCACGGTCCTCCCTGCACTGGTGCACCATGGTTATACGCACAGCGCGGTCACGTCAGCCGCCGCGCCACGTGTCAGCCAGCAGATCATCGGAGTCAGCGGAGCGGTCGAGGTAGATCTTGCACATGCAACAATCTGCGTTCCAGCCGGAGGAGCAATCGACCTGGGCGGCATCGGAAAGGGCTTCGCTGCTGACATCGTTGCAGAGGAACTCATCGAAGCGGGCGCACTCGGCGCTCTCGTCAATATCGGTGGAGACATCAGCGTGCTGGGCGTCCCCCACATACCTGGTGACACGTCATGGGTCCTCGGCATCGAGGACCCCACCGCCGTACCTACCCACATCGCACGGGTCGCGCTGACCTGCGGTGGTGTGGCCACCTCAGGAACCACCATTCGGCATTGGAACACGGCCTCGGGCCAACAGGCCCACCATCTCATCGACCCCAACACGGCGCTACCGGCGACCACCACCCTGCTCACCGCCACCGTCATTGCTGGCGATACCGCCACCGCCGAGGTGTTCGCCACAGCTGCGATGATGAGCGATGGGCCTGCTGCGGTGGTCCTGCTCGACCGGGTAGGGCTGTCGGGGTTGATGGTCGGTACCGATGGAACCGTCTACCGAACCAAGAATCTGGGAGCATTCATCCCATGAACCCGCAGACATGGTGGTACCTCTCGAGAGGAAGCGGCGTCGTTGCGTGGGTGATGCTCGCTGCGACCAACCTTTGGGGCATCCTGCTGGTCACGCGCATGCTCCGTGCGGTCGACCGCCCGGCCTGGTTGCTCGACCTGCACCGTTGGTTGGGCGCCTTGGCGATTCTGACGACCGGTATCCACCTCGGCGCGCTGGTTGCCGACAATTACGCCCATTTCGGCTGGAAAGAGATCCTGGTTCCCAACGGTTGTGTCGGGAACTGTTGGCCCCACGCGTCGAAGACCGCTGCGGTGACGTGGGGCGTGATCGCGATGTACATCGTGGTCGTCGTCGAGCTGTCATCGCTGATGATGCGCAAACTCCCGCGCAAGCTCTGGCACAGCATCCATCTGTTCTCCTATGTCGCCTTTGCAATGGCAACGGTGCACGGCGCCCTTGCCGGTACCGACCGCGGCAACACCGCCTACATCGCCGCAGTGGGCGCCGTCACGGGCGGCATCATCCTTGCGGCGATCGGTCGCATCCTGGTGGCCCGCGGCAAGGCGAAGGTCCGAGCCGAACGCGTCGCCGGGCCGCCGTCGGGCAGCGAGTCAGCCGTTTCCTGAGCTATTCGTCGGCGCGCCAGCGCCGATCGGCCTTGCGTTCGGACGTGTGCTTTTTGGCGGTGATGCGCCGCTCTACCGCTCCCTTTCCGGGCCGCGTGGCGCGCCGGGTGCGCGGCACGACCGCTGCGGCATCAATCATGTTGGCCAAACGCGTCAGCGCCTCGGCCCGGTTCCGTCGTTGCGACCGTTCGGTAGATGCCACCACCCGCACCTGCTCGCCGAGTTTGGCGATGACTCGAGCCGCCACTGCTTCAGGAAGACCGGCCACTGCGAGCTCGCAGATCAGCTCAGCTTTCGAATCGGTGGTGTTGACGTGTTGGCCACCCGGACCCGACGAACGCGAGAACCGCCATGAGAATGCCGCCGGGCTGAGCCTCCACCCGGCGGGCGTGACGGGATCGTTCTCGTCCATCGCTATCGACCGCAGTTGTTCCAGCGAGTGATCGCAGGACCATCACGCAGGTCCTCGATCTCGCTGACCGACCCGGTGTCAAGCGCGAGATGTCGACCCAACGAACCCGGTTGGTCCAGCGCTCGAGCGGCCAGAATCCTGAGCAGGTGGCCATGGGCGAACACCACAGTGACCTGGACATCGCGGGCACGCGCATCGCGCAGGAACGCATCGACGCGGGCTACGACGTGGTGCATCGATTCTCCGCCAGGGCATCCGTCCCACAGGGTCCAGTCGGGGACCATCGCCTTGATCTCGGGCGTCGTGAGGCCCTCATAGGCTCCGTAGTCGAACTCGCGCAGGCGGTCGTCGACATCGAACTTGCCAGCTCCGACGATGATGCTGGCCGTCTCCTGGGCGCGGATCAACGGGCTTGACGACAGTGCGACGGCATCGCAGCCGGCCGTGATGGCCTGCACAAGGGGTCGAGCGGATTCGGCCTGGGAACGCCCCTGTGCCAAGAGCGGCAGATCGGTGCGGCCGGTGTGCCGTCCGCTGAGGCTCCACTCTGTTGCCCCATGACGCACCAATACAAACTTCACGACGCCAAGGTAGCGGCACGTGCTAAGCCTGTGCGGATGGTCACCGAGATTGGAACCATCGTCCGCCGGGTGCCGGCCTGGGCAGCAGCCGAATTCAGCGTTCGCCCGCTCAGCGGCGGCATCACCAATCTCAATTATGTGGTCACCGTTGCGGGCAACGAGTTCGTCCTGCGCGTGCCCGGCGAGCGAACCGAACTACTGGGTATCGACAGGCGCCGCGAGGCGGAGGCGTCGAAGCGAGCCGCAGATCTGGGCATCGGCCCGCCGGTCTTCGGCGAATTGACCGGTGTTGGTACACAGATCACGCAGTTCGTCCCCGGCCATCACCTTGGCAACACAGCCTTCATCGAGCGGCTCGACACGGTTGTGGGGTTACTGCGCATCTTGCACGGCAGCGGTCCGTTGTCCGGTGCGTTCCCGATTCACCGCGTGGTCGAATGGCACGCACGCGATGCAAGCAGCCATGGCGTGGTGGCCCCCGCTGCATACGAGCGGCTGCACCAGCAAAGCCGCCACATCGAGGCTGCGTTCGCGGCAGCACCCACCGTACCCGTGCCATGTCACAACGACCTGCTCCCAGGCAACGTGCTCTTCTCGGAAGACCGCGTCTGGCTGTTGGACTACGAGTACGCGGGCATGAACGATGTCTTCTTCGACCTTGCCAACCTCAGCGTCAACTGTGGGCTCACCACTGAGGCCGACGAGTATCTCCTCAGGCGCTACTTCGGAGGCATCAGCGCGTCGCGTTGGGCGCGCCTGCAGTTGATGAAGGTGATGAGCGAGTTCCGCGAAGGAATGTGGGCGGTGGTGCAGCAGGCCATCAGCACGCTCGACACCGACTTCGTCACCTACGCCAATGAACGTCTCACCAATTGTGAACGGCTGGCCGCGTCAGCAGACTTCGGGCGGTGGTTGACCGACGCGCGGTCCCACCCGGGGGTCTAGATTCGGCTGTCATGCGGACTCATACCCGGGCAGTCATCATCGGCGGCGGAGTGGGCGGCGCGAGCATCGCCTATCACCTCACACTCCTCGGCTGGGACGACATCGTGCTGGTCGAGCGCGATCAGCTCACCAGCGGCTCCACCTTCCACTCGGCGGGCCTCGTCGGCCAACTGCGCAGCAGCGTCACGCTGACGAAGATGATGATGTACGGCGCCGAGTTGTACCGCCACCTCTCCGAGGAGACCGGTCACGACGTGGGTTGGCACGAGGTCGGTTCGCTGCGCCTGGCCTCCACACCCGAACGTCTGGAGGAGTTACGGCGCCAGGCGGGGTGGGCGAAGACCTTCGGACTCCCGCTCGACCTCATCAGCGCGCAGGAGGCTCTCGAGCGCTTCCACGGTCTGTTCGATCCCACTGATGTCTTGGGTGCGGTGTGGCTACCCACCGATGGTTGGTTGAACCCGAGCGACCTCACCATGGCCCTCGCCGCCGGCGCACGCAACCGCGGCGCGGAGATCGCCACGATGACACGTGTCCTGTCCATCGGCGTCGCCGAGGTGGATGGCCGCAAGCGGGTGACGCATGTGGAGACCGACAAGGGGCGCATCACCTGCCAGGTCGTGGTGAATGCGGGCGGCATGTACGCGCACGAGATCGGGCGCATGGCCGGGGTCAACGTGCCGTTGGTGCCGATGGCCCACCAGTACGCAATCACCCGCCCCAAGATCACGATTCCCTCCGACCTGCCCACGATGCGCGACCCCGATCGGTTGGTGTACTTCCGCGAAGAGGTAGGCGGCATGATCATGGGTGGCTACGAGCGCAACCCAGATCCATGGTGCCTCGATGGCAATATCCCGCCCACCTTCAACAACACACTGTTGACTCCTGACTGGGATCGCTTCTTGCCACTGACGGAAGCGGCGCAGACGCTGGTGCCGTGTCTGGAAGATGCCGAGGTGCATCAACTCATCAACGGACCAGAGGCGTTCACCCCCGACGGCGAGTTCATCCTGGGCGAGAGCGACGTCGCTGGCTTCTTCGTTGCCGCCGGATTCTGCGCGCACGGCATCGCCGGCGCGGGCGGCAACGGCAAGGTGATGGCCGAGTGGATCGTTGGCGGCGAGCCGCCGATGGATCTGTGGAAGATGGACATTCGCCGCTTCGGCAACCAGTATCGATCGCGCAGCTTCAGCCTGGCGCGCACCCACGAGGTGTACAGCACCTACTACGACATCGTGTATCCGCACCACGAACGTCAGGCTGGCCGGCCACTGCGCGTGCCCCCCGCCTACGCGCGCCACGTAGCCCTCGACGCTGCCTTCGGCGAGAAGAGCGGTTGGGAGCGCGTCAACTGGTACCGCTCCAACGAGGACCCCAGGCACGACGACCTTCGCCCACGTGGGTGGGCGGGTCAGCACTGGTCGACTGCAATCGTCACCGAACATCTGGCCACGCGAAACGCTGCCGGCCTCTTCGACGAATCGTCGTTCGCGAAGATCGAGGTGTCAGGCACGGGTGCCGCAGCGTTCCTGCAGCACATGTGCACCAACAACATCGACAAGCGACCAGGCTCGATCGTCTACACCCAGATGCTCAACAGTTCTGGCGGGATCGAGTGCGACTTCACCGTTACCCGTCTCGAAAAGGATCGCTTCCTCATCGTCACCGGCACCGCATTCGGGCGCCACGACCTGTCGTGGATCTCGTCGCATGCACCGACCGACGGATCGGTGACGATTCGTGACGTAACGGCTTCGATGGCATGCCTGGGCATGTGGGGTCCGAAGGCGCGCGACATCCTTGCCTCGGTCTGCACCGACGATCTCTCGTTCCCCTACATGCAGGCCCGCTTCGTGACCGTGGGCGACGTGCCCTGCTGGGCGTTGCGTGTGACCTACGTGGGCGAGACCGGGTGGGAGTTCTACCCGACCGCCGAGTTTGGACTGCGTCTGTGGGACACGCTGATGTCCGCCGGCGCGCCGCACGGTTTGGTTCCAGGCGGCTACCGAGCGATCGATGCGATGCGACTCGAGAAGGGCTATCGCGCGTGGGGCAGCGACATCACCGGCGAGACCGACCCGTATTCGTCGGGACTGGGCTTCGCGGTTCGCGCTGACAAGCGGTTCCTTGGCAGTGAAGCGCTTCCCGCCGCCGAGGGTGGCCCGCAACGGCTTTGCTGTCTGGTGCTGGCCGACTCGCACTCGGTTGCACTGGGCAACGAACCCGTTGCGCTCGCCAACGGCGACATTGTTGGGCGGGTCTCAAGCGGCGGGTCGGGGTACTCGCTGGGTGTCTCCATTGCGTACGCGTGGTTGCCAGCGGCCGTCGCCGTTCCAGGCACCGCCGTTGCCGTGGAAGTGTTCGGTGTCAGCGTGCCCGCCGAAGTACGCGCTGACCCGCTCTACGATCCCAGCGGCGCCCGACTGCGCGGTTGATGTCGCCCGGTTGATGTCGTTCAGCCGGCCCAGCGGCCAGCCCCGTAGGGCCGACCGCTGCGCATGAGCTCGGTAGCTGACGGTGTTTACAGCGTGCCGTGCTCGAGAGCATCGAGTTCGCGTTCGATCGCCCGCAATTCCTCGGGGCTGCCCTGCACCTTCGGCCCGGTGAACCACTTGCGACCCGACAATGCCCAGTACAACGCAATCACGACGAAGCTGCCGATGATCAACACCGCCGTGAAGTTGAAGTTGTTCTGCCGGAAGAGGCCAGTCACCGATCCATCGGCGTTCTGCGCATTCTTCTCGCCCCAGATCGGCCAGAAGGGATAGAACAGCGGGGCGAAGAACAGAATCGTGATGAAGCCGATCCACACCAGCGATGTCCAGCCGACGATCTTGTGTTTGCCCTTGAGATTCCAGGGGCCGACCTGGAAATCGGGGTTCGTCAGCCGGAGGTAGATCGGAATGGCATACGAGATGTACAGACCGATCACGCAGATACCCGTCATCGCGAAGAACGCCGTGGAGAAGCCGCCCTTCTGATACAGCGACAGAGCACCGACGATGGTGGCCAGCCCCATGCCGAGCCAGATCGAGTTCGTTGGTGTGCGCGTCTTCGGGTTGATCTTGTGCCACACCTTCGAAAAGGGCAGTGCACCGTCGCGGCTGAAGGCGTAGATCATGCGGCTGTTCGCCGTGACCGACGCCATGCCGCAGAAGTACTGCGCCACGATGGAGATCAGCACCAGCAACTTCGCCGTTGCATCACCCACCGCGCTCGACAACAGTCGCGGCGCCGCATTGACTAAGAACGTATCCCCGCCGCCTCCGAAGGCGATCGCGGTGTAGGCGTCGTTGTCCTTGGGCAGCGCTTTGTTCATGGCCAGGTTGAGTAACAAGCCGGCAATGGCCGACACGTAGATCGCGCGCACGATGGCCTTCGGGGCCTCGGTGCGGGCGCCGACCGTTTCCTCGCTGACGTGCGCCGATGCATCGAAACCGGTGATGGTGTATTGGGCCAGAAGTAGGCCGAGACCGAACAGGTAGATGGTCACGAACGTGCCACCGGTCCAACCGGTGAGTCCGGGAGGGGCTGAGTCGAAGAGGTGACCGAGGCCGCGCTGGCCGGGCCGGCTGGTGAACATCAGCACACCGAAGATGATCGCCACGCCGACAACGTGCCACCACACGCTCACGTCACCGAGGATGCGTACCAACTTCACGCCGAAGATGTTGAGCACGGCATGCGAGAGAAGCACGAGCATGTAGATGCCGAAGATCGTCAGCGCGGTGAGCCTGAATCCATCGTCGAACATGCGCACGAAGTAACCGATGAAGATTGCGAGGGCGTAATCGACGCTGGCGATCACGCCAATCTGGCCGAGCAGGTTGAACCACCCGGTGAACCACGCCCAACGCGCACCGTTGTTGCGGGCAAGCTTGGCCGACCAGTAATACAGGCCACCCGCGGTCGGATATGACGAGCAGATTTCACCCATCGACATGCCAACGAGGAGCGCAAAGAAGCCAACGACGACCCAACCCACCATGATGACTCTCGGCCCACCGGTGACCATGCCCAGCCAGTAGCTGGTCATGCCCCCGGCAAGGATCGAGATGATCGAAAAGCTGATCGCGAAGTTACTGAAGCCTCCGAGTCCGCGCCGTAGCTCCTGGGCGTAGCCCAAATGATGCAAGTGGTCGCGGTCATGATCGACGATGTCGGCCATTGGATGCAAACCTCCTTGGTGGCTGCTCCCCCGAGCAACTACCTGGCGTAGTTGTAGCAGATGCCAACGGGTACCAGAGATGATGCGCAGGATTGTCAGCTGCTCGTATCAGCAGCCGACTCCGTTCGCTACGGGTCAGCTCCCCGCCACGGTCTCCAGGTACCAGTCGATGAGGCGCTCGGCATTGGGCCGACTGACCAACACGTTGCGTGAAGTCTCGGCCCGGATCGCCTCGCTCGATGAGCCCCGCGCGTGCAGTTCGGCGACGCCTCCACCGCTCGACCACCGCGTGATCATCGCCTCGGTGGCCTCGGGGTGGAACTGCGTTGCAAAGGTGCGGCGCAACTGAAATGCCTGGGGGGCGAGTGGCGAACGGGCGAGTTCTCGTGCGCCGGGAGGCACGGTGACCACGTCGTAGTGCCACTGCAACCACGGACCATGCGCAATGACATCGGGGAGGTCGCTGTCGATGTTGTCGTACCAGCCGACCTCGGGTTCGCTACCGCGAGCCACTGACCCTCCGAACGCCTGAGCAATCGATTGGGCGCCGTAACAGATCCCGAACACCGGGACCCCCCGCAGGTGCGCCGCCTGGATGAGCGCCGCCTCAGCGGCGACCTCGGCAGCAAGGTGTGGCCAATACACCGACCACTCCGAACCCAGAAGCAGCACGAGATCTGCACCATCGAGTGATGCCCACTCAGCCGGCCGCTCGCGATGGCACTCGACGAACGAGTAACCGTGAGAGCGGAACCGCTCACCGCAAAAGCCTGCATCGCAATCATCGGAGTTGGCCAGAAGCAGAGCACGCACGGTTGTACCGTAGGCCACGTCATGGACCGTGTGCAGATCTCAGCCGACTCAATTCTGCAGGCACGTTTCGACGCGAGCCGGGTCGTCAAGCACACTCCCATCACCACCTCTGCAGCGCTCGGCGAACTGTGTGGTGGGCACATCGCGTTGAAGGCCGAGAACCTGCAACGCACCGGTGCCTTCAAGATCCGTGGGGCCCTGAACAAGTTGACGACCCTCGGCGACGACGCCCGCAACGGCGTCACGGCAGGGAGCGCAGGCAACCATGCCCAAGCACTGGCGTTTGCGGCGCGTACGCACGGTGTGCCGTGCGAGATCTTCGTGCCGACCGGAGCATCCATCGCAAAGGTGGCAGCCTGCCGCGGCTACGGGGCAACGGTCATCGAGGGCGGCGACTCGCTCGACGACGCGGTGGCCACGGCCCGCGCCCGGGCCGACGAGGCGAACATGGCGTTCTGCCACCCCTTCGATGACGTAGCAGTGGTCACCGGCCAGGCGACCCTCGGTCTGGAGTTACTCGAGGACTTTCGAGATCTGCGACAGGTGATCATTCCATTGGGTGGGGGTGGGTTGGCGGCAGGTGTGGCCATCGCGCTGAAGCAACACCTCCCCGATGTCCGCGTCATCGGCGTGCAGGTAGAGGTATGCGCCCCGTACGCCGACGTTCCAGTTCCCTCGGGTGCGATCGTCACGCTGGCTGATGGCATTGCCGTGAAGCGCCCCGGCGAGATCACCCGACCACTCATCGAGCATTGGCTCGACGACATCGTGGTGGTCGACGAGAACTCCGTGGCCGACGCAATGGTGCTGCTGCTCGAGCGGGCCAAGCTCTTGGTTGAGGGCGCTGGCGCTGTCGGCGTCTCGGCGCTCATGACCGGCCGGATCACGCCATCTGCCACAGGAACCACCTGCGTCATCCTGTCCGGCGGCAACGTGGATTTGGGCGTGCTTGCCGGCCTGGTGCGCCGTCACGAGACCCGCGTCGGCCGGCGCCTCATCCTGTTTGCGCGCATCAGCGATCGCCCCGGCGGGCTCGCCCGCCTCCTGACCCTGTTCGCCGAACGCGGAGCGAACCTCATCGAGGTCGAGCACGTGCGCGAGGGCGTCGACCTGCACGTACGCGAGACGGGCGTCCAGGCCGTGCTCGAGGTCAAGGGTCGAGATCACGCGGCCGACGTGCTGGCAGCCGCCAAGGCAGCCGGCTACGAGGTCGATGAGATCAGTGCTGCGAGGGCAGTCGCGTCCCGGTTGGCGACCATCGAGTCGCTGCTCGGCGACGGGTAACCAGGACCAGCAACACACCGATCGCTGCCATCATCACCATCGCGAGCATCCCGGTGGATGCTTCGAAACCGGTGTGAGCCAACGGTCGGGT
>WLMZ01000025.1 GCA_009726095.1 Actinomycetota bacterium | reverse complement strand
TCGGTTGCGGCAACGGGCGTCTCGCAGTGCACGCTGTGCAATTCCTGCAGCAGGGCAGCTATGTGGGGATCGACATCGCGCCCACCTTCCTTGCGCACGCCGCCCAGCGGTTGGCGCCGATCCAGATGCAGAGCACGTGCGCGGTCCGGCTGGTGCACCAGAACGACGAGACATTCGATGTGGCCGACCACTCGGTCGATGTTGCCTGTGCGTTCTCGGTGTTCACCCATATGGAGCATGAGGACATGTACCGCTACCTTGTGCAGTTCACACGCATCGTCCGCCCCGGTGGCCGGTTGATCATCTCGTGTCTGCCGATGACACTCGACGTCGCCCGCCAGGTGTTCCGACTCGAAGCCGAACTCGACCCGATCACGCGCTGGAAGCGTGTGCGCAACGTCACGACATCGGTCGATCTCGTCAACGAGATCGTTGCGCTCGCCGGATGGACGGTGGTGCGTTGGCTACCGGGCAACGAGGGGCAGGCGCCGAGCTCGACCGGCGAGATGCGCGCCCTCGGCCAGTCGGTCGTGGTTCTCACCCACTGACCCGGTGCGGGGGCACCGACCGGGGTGCCCGGTTCCGGTGCCGTCGCTGGGCAACACTGGGTGGATGCTCGGTCGAATGTCCCCATGGCGCCATGTGCTGGTCGCCCTCGTCATCATCGGGTGCTCGGCGCTGGCGTTGCTCGGCATCATCGGCGGTGGTCTGCGGCCCGAACGCTTCGATGCGAAGCAGATCACCGTGCAACCCATCGGCGAGAACGGCGTGCGCATCCGAGAAGTGGTCGATGAGGATTTCGGGTACACGAAGCGGCATGGCTATCAACGGCTGATCCCCAACGACTTCGGCGAGCCCACCGACATCACGGCGTCGTCGCCCGATGCCAATGCCGAAGTCGGTGTCACCCAGCTCGGCAACGAGACGCGTCTTCGTCTGGGCGACCCCAATTCCACCGTGACCGGCCAACACCGCTACGTGCTCACCTACACGCTGCCTGATGCCCGGCTGTCCACGGGGCAACTGGCGCTGGACATCATCGCTGCCGGTGAGAAGTTCGAGACCGGCCGTTTCGAGGTGATCGTGACGGGCATGACCCTGACCGACCCGACCTGCAACGTCGGCTCGGCCGGGACCACGGGTGGATGCGCGCTTGCCGCGGACGGCTCTACCTACAGCGTGGTGTTCGAGCCGCTGCAGGCCGGTCAGGGCGTGACCATCGGCGGCGCCATCCAGAGCATCAGCGCGACAGAGGCCATGCCCGCCCTACCGCCACTCCCGCCACGACGGGCCGATCACCGTCTGCTGCTGGCGCTGGTCCTGCTGCCCATCGGTCTGGCCGGTGCGGCCGGGGTGTTCTTCCTCGACCGGCGCAAGGGTCGCAACGAGGTGTTCAGCGGGGGAGCGGCCGAGGCCGCATATGGCACATTGCCCGCACCGAACACAGACGGCACGCCATCGACGGTTGCCACGTCGCTGGTGGCCGACGATCGCATGGCTGCGATGGCGACCATCGAGTTCGTGCCGCCCAAGGGCGTGCAGCCGTGGCAGGGTGCTGTGCTGCTGACAGAACAGATCAACGACAGCACGGTGTCGGCATGGTTCTCGGGTCTGGTGGCCCACGAGGCCATCACGCTCGACAAGCTCGACGGCAAGTTGGTGATGGGCTCCGGGCCCAAGCGGGCCTCGCTGGACCCAACCAGCGCAGCGCACATCGACCGCATCCTGCAGGGCCGCGACACGTTGCAACTCGGTGGGTACGATCCGGAGTTCGCAGCCACATGGAAGACCGTGAAGGCCGAGCAGGTGCAGGCCATCACGAACGCAGGGTGGTGGAAGCGACTGCCGGCCAGTGCTGGCGGCGGCGGAGGTGGCCTGTCCGCCGCGTTGCTGGTGGTGATCGTCGCGATCGTTGTATTCGGCGGCGCTTCGGCGATGTCGGCAGCGCTCGGGGCGTTTCATCTGGTTGCGCTGGCGTTGGCATTCGGTCTCCTTGTGCCGATGCTGTTCGCGTTCATCGCCTACGCCGCTCTGTTGCCGGCGTTGAGCGCCACCGGGTCGGCGCTTGCCCTGCGGACCGAATCGTTCCGACGCTTCCTGATTGCCAGCGAGGGCAAGCACGTGGAGTGGGCGTGGAAGCAGGGCCTGCTGCGCGAGTACAGCGCCTGGGCCGTGTCGTTGGGCGCTGCAGAGGCGTGGGGTAAAGCGCTGGCCAACAGCAACGTACCGGCCAGTGAACTGGGCCTCGGCAACCCGCTGCTGGTGTACAGCATGGCGTCGGTGCTGTCCTCGGCGCGTACCGCACCATCGAGTTCGGGCTCCAGCGGGTTCTCCGGGTTCTCCGGGGGCAGCGTCGGCGGCGGTGGTGGTGGTGGCAGCTCGGGGTCGTGGTGACACCTGACCGGACCCGCGTGGCCTCCCTGCAGGGCCTATCGCACCGCTTCAGGTGGCAAACGAATATCGTTGAGCCGTGAATACCAGTGACGAACCTTCCGGCTTTGCCGAGCTCGGCCTTCGCAAAGAGCTGTTGGGTGCCCTCGCATCCCTTGGTTACGAAGAGCCCACCCCGATCCAGCGCGAGACCATTCCGCCATTACTCGAAGGGCGCGACCTCGTTGGTCAGGCTGCCACGGGCACCGGCAAGACCGCAGCCTTTGCGCTCCCGATCCTGCAGCGCATCCCCGAGCGCGGCGTACGCGCCGAGCCGATCGCGCTCATCCTCGTGCCCACGCGCGAGCTCGCGGTGCAGGTGTCCGAGGCCATCTACAAGTACGGTCGCGATCTCGGCGCCCGCGTGGTGCCCATCTACGGCGGCCAGCCCATCAGCCGTCAGCTGCAGGCGCTGAGCCAGGGGGTGCACGTGGTGGTGGCCACGCCCGGGCGCGCCATGGACCACATCGCCCGTGGCACGTTGCCGTTGGCCAACATCCAGATTGTGGTGCTCGACGAAGCCGACGAGATGCTCGACATGGGCTTCGCCGAGGACATCGAGGAGATCCTCAAGAGCACACCCGATAGCCGCCAGACCGTGATGTTCTCGGCCACGCTGCCGCCACGCATCAACGGCATCGCCAAGCGCCACCTGCGTGATCCACTGAAGATCCAGATCGGACTCGGCGACACCAAGCCGGGTAAGGCACCGCTGGTTCGCCAGACCGCCTATGTGGTGCAGCGCTCGCACAAGCCCGCTGCCCTCGGGCGTATTCTCGACATCGAGGCGCCGACGGCTGCCATCATCTTTTGCCGCACGCGTACCGAGGTGGATCAACTCACCGAGACCATGAACGGTCGCGGCTACCGGGCCGAGGCACTGCATGGTGGTCTCACCCAGGAATCGCGCGACCGGGTGATGGGGCGTCTTCGTGCCGGTACCACCGAATTGCTGGTGGCCACCGATGTAGCAGCACGTGGTCTCGACATCGATCAACTCACCCATGTGGTCAACTACGACGTCCCCTCGGCGCCAGAGTCCTATGTGCACCGCATCGGCCGCGTCGGGCGCGCCGGGCGCGAGGGCACGGCCATCACCCTGGCCGAGCCACGCGAGCAGCGTCTGCTGGGCAACATCGAACGCCTGACCAAGCAGAAGATCGCCATCGAGAAAGTCCCGACGGTGGCCGACCTGCGTGCGCGCCAGATCGAGCTCACGCTCGAAACCCTGCGCGAATCGCTGCAGTCCGACGACCTCGAGAACTACCGCGGTGTGGTCGATGCGCTGGCCGGCGAATTCGATCTCCGCAATGTCGCGTTGGCAGCGATCAAGCTGGCGCATGCTGCCACTGGCGCTGTCATCGACGAAAAAGAGATCCCTGATGCGTCGCAGCGGATGGATCGCGACAAGGGCCGACCCGACAAGGGCCGACCCGAGAAGGGTCGTCCCGAAAGGGGCGGTCCCGAGCGCGGCCAGATGAGCGGTTCGGGCCGATTCGAGGGTGGCGACACCGGTCGCGTCTACATCGGCGCCGGTCGCAAGGACGGCGTTCGCCCCGGCGATCTGGTGGGTGCCATCGCCAACGAGACCAACCTCAGCGGCCGCGAGATCGGCCCGATCAAGGTCTCCGAGCATTTCGCCATCGTCGGTGTGCCCGAGGGTGCGATCGACGATGTGATCCAGGCCCTGAAGCGCACCACCATCAAGGGCAAGAAGGCCACCGTCCGGCGCTACACCGAGTAGCGCCGGTACCGGCAGCGATCACAGGGTCTGCTGCTCAGATGCGCTCGATGATCGTTGCCGTGCCCATGCCGCCGCCGGTACACATGGTGACCAGGCCGGTGGAGAGATCGCGCCGCTCGAGTTCGTCGAGCAGGGTGCCGATCAGCATGGCGCCGGTTGCGCCGATGGGATGTCCGAGCACCATCGCTCCACCGTTCACGTTGACCTTGTCCCAGCTGACACCGGTGTCGCGCAGGAACTTCAACACCACAGCGGCGAACGCCTCGTTGACCTCGAACAGGTCGATGTCGCCGAAGGTCATGCCCGCCTTCTTCACGCAGCGTTCGGCGGCCGGGCCGGGGGCGGTGAGCATGATCACGGGATCGGTGCCGGCAACCGCGGTCATGATGATGCGGGCACGCGGCTTCATGCCGTGGGCGCGTGCATAGTCGGGCGAGGTGACCAGCACGGCTGAGGCACCGTCGACGACGCCCGATGAGTTGCCGGCGTGGTGCACATGGTTGATGCTGGCGACCTGCGGGTAGCTGAGCAGTGCGGTCTGGTCGATGGTGAGCTCCTGGCCCTTGGGCACATAGGCACCCATGCCTTCGAAGCTGGGGCTGAGCTTGGCGAGATCGTCGATGGTGGTGCCGGGCCGGGGGAACTCGTCGTGGTCCAAGGCCAGTGTCCCGTCGTCGTGGAAGATCGGCACGAGCGAACGCTCGAAGCGGCCCTCGGCGATAGCGGCCTGAGCACGGTTCTGACTGTCGACGCCGAGCTGGTCGCACTCCTGGCGGGTGAATCCCTCGACGGAGGCGATGAGGTCGGCCGAGATGCCCTGGGCGACCATCGGGTACTGCTCGCGCAGGTGGGCGTTGTTCGCAGTGAACCCGTCGACATGCATGGGCGCAGGGCGCGACATCGATTCCACCCCACCGCCGACCACCATGTCCTGGAAGCCCGACAGGATGCCCATCGCTGCAAAGTTGACGGCCTGCTGGCCCGAGCCGCAGAAGCGGTTGAGGGTGACGCCCGGGGCGTCGAGCGACCAGCCGGCATCGAGCGCAGCCATACGGGCGATGTCCATGGAGTGGTCGCCGCTTCCGGCGCCGCAGCCCATCACGACATCGTCGACCTCGGCGGTGTCGAATCCGTTGCGGGCCTGCAGTGCATTGAGCACCTGGGCGAGGATGCGCTGGGGATGCACGTTGTGTAGCGAACCGGTCTCTTTGCCCTTGCCGCGCGGCGAGCGTACGGCGTCGATGATCCAAGCTTCGCGATCCATGATGTTCCCATTCCCGTCGGCAGACGATGCGTGACAGCCGAGACGCTAGAGCACACCAACAAGCGGGTCATCAACGGAGCCCGACGCGGCGCCTCAGGCCTGGGGCGGGGAGGGGGCGAGCAGGTGGGCGTAGTCCGGGTGTTCGTCGATGAACTGTGCGACGTACCAGCACTGCGCGACCACGGTGCGGTTGGCCGCGCTGGCGTCGTCGAGGGCCCGTCGCACCAACTGCGCCGCCAGCCCCCTGCCGCGCATGGAGGGGTCGATGAGCGTGTGCGGGAACACGATGGACGAGCCGTCGTCGTGGTATTCGGCAAAGCCGCCAAGGACGCCGTCGACGGTGATCTCATAGCGGCTCAGAACGCTGTTGTCGGTGATCTCGATGGTCATCAAAGGCTCCCGATGGTACGGCTGGCGGGCGGATCGAACATGCTGGACCGTGAGTTGCCAATGTATCGGGAGGTCGCGATGAGGTTTGGTGTGTTCTACGAGCATCAGCTGCCGCGTCCTTGGCACGACGGCGACGAGGAACAACTTTTCAGCGATGCGCTCGACCAGGTGGTGCTGGCCGATCGTCTGGGATTCGACAACGCATGGGTCGTCGAGCACCACTTCCTCGAGGAGTACTCGCATTCCTCGGCGCCGGAGGTGTTCCTGGCCGCAGCAGCTGCTCGTACCGATCGCATCCGCCTCGGTCATGGCATTCGCCACACCCCAGCCGGGTACAACCATCCGGCGCGTACGGCTGAAGTGGTGTCCACCCTTGATCTCATCTCACACGGGCGCATGGAGTTGGGCATTGGCGAAGGTGCCACACGGCTCGAGCTGGGCGGGTTCGGCATTCCTGCCCGTGAGAAGCGGGCGATGAGCCTTGAGGCGGGTGAGCAGATTGCGAACATGATGACCATGTCGCCGTACCCCGGCTACGAGGGCGCATCGTTCTCGATGCCGTGCCGCAATGTTGTGCCCAAGCCCGTGCAGAAGCCCCATCCGCCGATGTGGATGGCGTGCACCAATCGGTCCACCATCGAGGTGGCTGCAAGAGCTGGACTCGGCGCGCTGGCCTTCTCCTTCGTCGATCCTGATGAAGCCGAGTTCTGGGTGAAGACCTACTACGACATCATCCGCAGCGAGGAGTGCGTGCCCCTGGGGCACACGGTCAACGCCAACATCGCGCTCGTCACCAGTTTCTCCATTCACGACGACCGTGGCGATGCCATCCGCAAGGGGCTCGAGGGTTTCGAGTTCTTCCGCTACGCCATCAACGCGCTGGTGGCGCACGATGCGGTGCCCGGTCGCAGCACGCTGTGGGCCGACTTCCAGGCCCAGCGGGGCGACATCACCGAGCAGGTGGTGGCGGCGGCGCACGCCAAGGGTCAGGACTACGCCAGTGCCATCGGCACGCCCGACGACGCTCGCCGGCACCTGCGCAGAATGCAGGCCGCCGGTGTAGACCAGGTCATCTTCATCCAGCAGGCGGGCCAGAACCAGCACAGCGACATCTGTGCCTCGCTCGAGCTGTTCGCCGCCGAGGTCATGGACGAGTTCCATGCCGGCGAGGCCGAACGCGAACGTGCCAAACAGGCCGAACTGCAGCCCTATATCGATGCAGCCCTTGCGCGCAAGGTGCGTATGCGGCCGCTCGTCGACGGTGAAATCCCCATCGTGCGGGCGTCGGTCGCCAAGGCTGTCGTGCCGACCGACGGCGTCTGAGACGCCGGGATCCGACCAACAACCACGATCAGGCGGTCGCAGCCCTGCGGTACACGCTCAGGCGCACATCGACATCGACGGTCAGGGGAGTGGCCGCGATCGTCTCGCGCCGCTCGGGCACGGTGCTCCACCAGAACGGGGTCATTTCCAGCAGGCTCAGCCGAAGCACGGGGTCGTCGAGCTGCAGGGTGAAGCCGACCGACTCGACCCGTTCTGGATTGGGCTCGTCGAGACCGGTGCGTACATCGGCGCGATCGGTGTGCTGGCGGGGATCGTCGTAGATGATCGCTTTCAGCTGGGCCAGGTGGTGTGGGCCGGGCGTGACCACCACGGCGATGCCTCCCGGTTCGAGCACGCGGGTCATCTCGCTGAAGTCGCGTGGGGAGAACACGTTGATGAGCGCTGCAAAGGTGCCATCGGCAAACGGAAGTGCGTAGCTCGATGCCACTGCATAGTGGTGCGCAGGGTGGCGGCGAGCGGCAAGACGCACTGCCGATTTGGAGATGTCGATGCCCCAGCCGTTGGCCCCGGTGACCTCGGTTGCCCTGGCCAGATAGCTGCCCTCGCCGCAGCCAGCGTCGAGAATGCAGGCGGGTTGCACGGCTGCCACGGCGGCTGCAACCGCGTCGATGATCGGGTGGTACAGCCCGGCGTCAAACACCGTACGGCGGGCCCGGACCATTGATTCGTCGTCGCCGGCAGGCCTGCCCTTCAGGCGTCCACCGGGGAGCAGGTTGACGTAGCCCTCCCTGGCCCGATCGAATCGATGACCAGCTGCGCACTGGAAGTCGCGCTCGTGCTCGACGAGACCCTGGCCACAGTGAGGGCAGCGGTACGCGGGGATCACCCGACGTCCAGAGAGTTCGCAGTCATCGCCGACCGACCCTAATCGTCATCGGCATGTTTCGGTGCGGACGAACCGTGCGCTCGGTCATGGGTTGGCGCACTCTGTCAACTAAGGTTCGCGAATGCGCGGCGGCCTGATTTGCATTGTTGTTTGCGCGCTTGCGGTATCGGCCTGTGGCGACGCCACCCCGAGTGCCGTGGTGCGCTCGGCCGACGACGTGCAGGTGATGACCCCGGCGCAGGTGGCCAAGGCGCGCAGCGAGATGGCCCCCCTCACCACGACCCCGGCGTCGCTCGCGCCCGGCGACACGGTTGCACCGGGCCAGCCCGGCGACTCGGTCCCCGCTGGCGACACCGTGCCGCAGAACGTGGACAACCGTCCGCCCGAACTGAAGCTGTTCGACGCCTATGCCAAGTTGAAGTCCTGCATCGAGGATGCCGGATACACCATTCAGGGCAATCTGCAGGATCCCAAGAACCCGGCGTACAAGGACCCCGAGTACGTCAAGGTGGTCACCACCTGCGCAGCGCGCAGCGACATTCTCGAAATCCTGAAAGAGATGCAGTCCACCCGGGCAGACCTCTCGCCGGCCGAGGTCGAAACACGGAACAAGGCCTTCAAGCAGCTCGAGACCTGCCTCAAAGGTCGCGGCTGGACGATCGAAACAACGACCGACAAGATCGGTCTGATCAATCCATCGGTGTTCCAGAGTCCTGATGGCTCGCTCAACACGCGTGACATCAACCAGTGTCTCTCGGAAACCGGTATCAACGACGCAATCAAGGGGAATGGGTAGTCACGTAATGGGGGCAGGAAAAAAGGTAGGGCTCGGCCTGGGCGCAGTTGCGCTGTTGGCCGGTGTCTTTGTTATCGGTCGCTCGACCATCGACGAGGCACCGAAGCGCGGTCTGGTGATCAAGCCGCAGCCGGTCACGCGTCGCACGCTCAGCGATGTGCTCACCGTGAATGGTGTGCTGCAGCGAGACGAGACACAAACGCTCAACTCGTCGGTCGACGGCAAGGTCAGTTCCTTGTCGGTCGAGGACGGCGACACCATCAACGCCGGTGACCCGGTGTTCTCACTCGACGGACGCATGGCGTACGCCGTGAAGGGCGACTTTGCGTTCTTCCGCAAACTCGATGTCGGCAGCGTCGGTCCCGACGTGCTGCAACTCGAACAAGAGTTGGCTGGCGGTGGTTACGCCATCGCCAAGGTGGACAATCTGTACACCGAAGAGACCCGAGCGGCGTTGGCCAAGTGGCAGGTCGACCGCGGGTATCCCGGCGCAACGCCCGGCCCAGACCAGACCGTCACGATCAGTCTGGGTCAGAACAGCGCCGGGTACAAGGTGGGCAAGGCCAACACCGCTGCGTTCACCATCGTGCCCTCAGCCCCACCGATTACTGCGACACCGGGTAGCCCGCGCCTCGGGCACATGCCCAGCGTTGTCACCAAGCCCACCATCAACGTCACGGCCAGTTCGAACCATGTGAACGAAGGCGACGACGTCACCATCACGTTCACCTCCGATGTCGCTCCGGCACAGGATCTCAGCGTGGGGCTCACCATCGGCGGCAGTGCCACCGGCGGCAACGACCCCACCAACGGCGATGATTACAGCACCATCAAGGGCAGCTTCGTCTTTCCTGCCGGGCAGACGTCGGTCACGTTGCCGGTGGTGCAGATCTTCAAGGATCAGGTCATCGAGGACTCCGAGGACATCACGGTGACCCTGACCGTGCAGTTCGGCAACGATCCCAACTACATCGTCGGTCCCACCAGCGTGGCGACCATCAACATCGAGGCCAACGGTGGCGATCTGGTGCCGGTGTTCACCGTGGTCACCGACACATCGCTCACCAACGAGGGCCAGCAGGTCACGTTCACCGTGAAGTCGACCGTGGAGTCGAACCAGGACCAGAACTTCACGCTCGTCTTTGGTGGCACCGCAACGCCGACCGATGACTACGTCGAACTCGACAAGAAGAACTTCAAGATCACCGCAGGCAACACCTCCACCAACCTGCAGGTGCAGATACGCAACGACAGCGTGGTCGAAGGCGACGAAACGCTCTCGGTCACGGTGCTGCCTGACCCACTGGCCGATCCGGTGCATCCTCCCTATCTGGTCGGCGATCCGGCGACCGCTGATGTCACGATCAAGAGCACCGACCTCCCCGAGATGCGCCTGGTCGGTGGCGGCGCCATCCGACGGGGGAACAGCGGCGGGTTCCAAGTGGTGGCCGACGCTGCGGTCACCGAGGACACGTCGATCAACTATCAGGTCGGCGGTACCGCAACCAATGGTCGCGACTACGAGGTGCTCACCGGCACGGTCATCATGCGGGCCGGCACGTCGAGCGTCTCGGTGCCCCTCAAGGTCATCAATGTCGATGTCATCTTCCTGCCCAGCGACATGCTCGTTGCGGCATGGCCCGCACGCGTCGGCAAGGTCGAGGTCGACGAGGGCGAGTTCGTGCTGCAGGGGGCGCCGGTGATCAGCCTCACCGAGCCGGTGTTCACCATCACCATGAAGGTGAGCCCGTCGGATCGGGCGCAGCTCAAGGTCGGACAGGTCACCAAGGTCACGCTGAAGGCTGGCGATCAAGAGCTCGACGGCGTGATCAGCTCACTCGATGATTCAGCCAAGGCCGACTCCGCCGGTACCGAGATCTACGAGGGCGTCGTCACCGTGAAGGGCGAGCTCGCAGCCGTCGACGGAGCGTCGGTCACCATCGACGTCACCCTTGATGAGAAAGTAGACGTGTTGTCGGTGCCGGTGGCCGCAGTTGTCCGCACCGCCGCTGGCGACGAGGTGCGGGTGGTCAACGATCAGGGGACCATCTCCAGGGTTCCCGTCACCATTGGACTGGTCGACAACGAGTACGTCGAGATCGTCACGGGCCTCAAGGGCGACGAACTGGTCGTCATCGATGTCGACGCAGCCGGCACCCCCACGTCGACCGGATGACCATGCTCGCCGAACCCCATTCGGAGCAGGTTGGTGTCGAACCTCTCCTCGAACTCGACACCGTGTCACGCGTCTACGGCACGGGTGATGCCACCGTGTATGCGTTGCGCGACGTGTCGTTGCGCATCATGCCGGGCGATTTCGTCTCGATCGTTGGCCCATCGGGTTCTGGCAAGTCCACCATGCTGGGTCTGCTGGGCTGTCTCGACATCCCCACGTCGGGCACCATCATCGTCGGGGGCAAGACCGTCACCGGCCTCGACGACGCTGAGCGCACGGAGGTGCGCGGCCGAACCATCGGGTTCGTCTTTCAGCAATTCCATCTGATCCCGCATCTCGACGCCGTTGGCAACGTGGAAACAGCGCTGCTGTATCGCGGCCTCAGCAGAGCAGAACGCCGCCTCCGAGCGATGAACGCCCTCGAAAGCGTGGGTCTCGGCCTCCGCCAGGACCATCGTCCGGTGCAGTTGTCGGGCGGCGAACAGCAACGAGTAGCGCTCGCCCGGGCCCTGGTGACCGAGCCGAAGATCCTGCTGGCCGACGAGCCCACGGGGGCGCTCGACTCTCAGAACGCTGAGAAGGTGATGGAGCTGCTCACCAACCTGCAGTCGCCGGAACGGGCCGTGGTCATCGTCACGCATGCGGCCGACGTGGCCGACGCGGCCTATCGCAAGGTTTCCATGCGCGACGGTCGCATCGTCAGCGATGTCACGAGGGTCCGATGAAGACGGCCCGTGATCTCTTGCGCGTGGCGGTGACCGGGCTCTATGCCCGCAAGGTCCGCACGCTGTTGTTGCTGCTCGGCCCCATGATCGGTGTCGCTGCCATCATCGCCGCGGTCGGCCTGACCGACAGCGCCAAGGGCGACCTGAAGGCAAAGGTCAACCAACTCGGCACCAACCTCATCGAGGTTGCGGCATCGAGCAGCTTTGGCAGCAAGGACCCAACCCTGCCCGAAGACGTGATTCCTCGCGCCGAGAATGTGTTGACGCTGAAGAGCGTCGCCCAGATCCGCGAGCTGTCCAACATCGTGGTCACGCCTTACAACGAAGCCACGGACAAGTACGAGGCCGTTCCTATCCCTGTGCTCGCCAGTGATACGCGCCTGCCCTCGGTGCTCGAAGTCAAGCTCATCAGCGGTCGCTGGCTCAACGGCTTCGACGACAGCACCGTCACTCGGTCGGCGGTGATCGGTATTGGTCTGGCGCGACAGTTCAGCTATCTGCCCGGCGAGGTGCGGACCATCGAACTCGACGGCATCCGCTACGGCGTGGTCGGCGTGCTCAGCGAGGTCGAACTCGAGCCGTCGTTCGACAATGCGGTGTTCATCTCGTTCCCCTCGGCCAAGGCCGATTTCGTCACCACCGCCAAAGAGTCCGACAAGGTCCTGCCGAACAAGCTCTACGTCCGGTCGGTTGTGGGCGCCGAGAAGATCACCGCCGAAGCGCTCCGCGTGGCCATCAACCTGGGTGGTCAGGACGAGCTCACCACAGACATCAAATCCGAGGCGTTGCAGTTGGCTGCGCAGAGCGATCAGCAGATCAAGCTGATCGTGGTCTCCATGGGCATTCTCGCCTCGATCGTCGGCGGCGTCGGTATCGCCAACGTCATGTCGATCTCGGTCATCCAGCGGTCCGCCGAGATTGGTATTCGGCGAGCGCTCGGTCATACCCGGTCGATCATTGCCTCGCAGTTCCTGCTGGAGGCGCTGTTCATCGGCCTGCTCGGAGGTATTTGCGGCGTCGTGCTGGGCATTCTGTCGATCTTCGTGGGTGCCACGATCGCCGGGTGGGTGTTCGTGCTTGCGCCGTGGCTGATCCCTGCAGGTATCGCCCTGGCCATGGTCATCTCGGTGATCGCCGGGCTGTACCCATCGGTGCGCGCCGCCCGCCTCGAGCCGCTCGAAACCCTGCGTCTCGGCTGACGCCGGTCTGACTACAACGCGGCGAGGGCGTCGCGAATGCGCTGTGCGGCGCCCTCGATGACATCGCGTTCGACAGTATGGGCTGCGTTGGCGAACGAGAGTTGGCCCATATTGGTGGTGGGGATCAGGTGGATGTGCGCGTGGGGCACCTCGTAGCCGGCGATGATCAGACCGACACGCTCGCAGTCGAACGCGGCCTGCTGGGCGGCGGCTATGCGGTGGCTGACGGCAAAGAGGTGGGCGGCGAGGTCGGGGGAGCAGTCTGTCCAGACATCGACTTCCTCGATGGGTACCACGAGCGCATGTCCCACCGCCATGGGGTTGATCGACATGAAGACCACGCAGAGGTCGTCGCGATACACGAAGGTGCCGGGGATCTCGCCGGCGATGATGCGGGTGAAGATCGTGGTCATCCGACGTACCCACCCGACATCGTGAACACGTCGCCCGTTGCGTAGCTGCTCTCGGGACCACTGAGAAAGCGCACGAGCTCGGCCAGTTCTTCGGCGGTGCCCATGCGGCCCATCGCCAAGCGGGTGGTGACGGCGATGCGCATCATGTCGCTGAGGTCACCGAGCAGTGGGGTGTCGATGTAGCCGGGGCAGACCGCATTGACGCGAATGCCGAGGTGGGCTGTCTCGGCAGCAGCGGACTTCGTGAGTGCGATGATGGCGGCTTTGGCGGCCGAGTAGTGCACCGGGCCACCAGCGGGTAATTGGCCGAGGATCGATGAGATGTTCACGATGACGCCGCTGCGCTGCTGCTGCATGTGGCGCAGCCCGGCGCGCACCCCGTAGAACGAGCCGTACAGGTGCACCTTGATCATCCGGTCCCACTCTGCGTCGGTGAGCGAGGTGATGGCGTTCGTGGGCTGCATCTCGCTGATGCGGCCCTCCATACGCAGCATGGCATTGGCCAGTGCGACGTCGAACCTGGCCAGCGATTCCGCCGTCACTGCTGGGGCAATGCCCGCGTTGTTGATGAGGATGTCCAACGAGCCGTGGCGCTGTACGGCAGCGTCGATGCCGGCGTCGAATGCAGCCGAGTCGCACACGTCGAACACGGCGGTGGAGCCACCGACTTCAGCAGCGACGGCCGAGGCCGCAGCGCCGCTGAGATCGTTGACCACGATGGTGGCGCCGTCGGCTGCCAGGCGGCGGGCGAAGGCCGCCCCCAACCCGGAACCCCCGCCGGTGATGAACGCAACTTTTCCCTGAAGGACCTGTGTAGCCATGGGTGCGACTGTAGGTCGTTGTACGCTGCGATCGTGAGTTCGGAATCGGTACCGCAGGCCCACCATTCGGCGCACTTGATCAATCGGCCGTCCGACCCTCAGCCCGAGGTCAACACCGACCGTGTCCTCACCATCCCCAACATCATGTCGTTCGCGCGGTTGGCGTGCATCCCGCTGTTCCTCTATCTGCTCTTCGGCCGAGACAACAGGGCTGGGGCGGCGTGGCTCATCGGTGGTCTGGGTGCCACCGACTGGATCGATGGTTACATCGCCCGGCGCTTCAATCAGGTCAGCGAGCTCGGCAAGGTGCTCGATCCAATTGCCGACCGGCTGATGTTCATCGTGGCGCTGATCGGCATCATCGTGTCGGGCGTCAGTCCGCTGTGGTTCTTCTGGTTGGTCCTGCTCCGCGAGTCCTTGTTCGGAGGTGTCGTTGCCGTTGCAACCTTTTTGGGATGAAGCGCTTCGACGTCACGTGGTGGGGCAAGATGGCCACGTTCCTGCTGATGTTCGCTCTGCCCGGTCTGTTGCTCGGCCAGTCCGATTTCCGCTTCAAGCTGCCGTTCCAGATCGGTGGGTGGTTGCTCGGTCTTCCTGGCCTGGCCATCAGCTACTGGACAGCCATCACCTACATCCCGGTCATCCGTAGGAACCTGACCGAAGGCCGCAGGGAACGAGCGGACGCACGATCAGCCGCACGAACCGACCCCGCCCGTCCAGCATGAAGGAGCACCACCCATGAAGGCCGTCATCATGGCTGGCGGCGAGGGAACTCGCCTCCGCCCGCTCACCTCGAACGCTCCCAAGCCGATGCTCCCCATTGCCAACGTGCCGATGATGGAGCACGTCATCAACCTGCTGCGCACCCACGGGTTTGACGAGATCGTGGTGACCGTTGCCTTTCTCGCGAATGCCATCAAGACCTACTTCGGCGATGGCAGCGAGTTCGGCGTGAAGATGCACTATGCGCACGAGGCCGTGCCGCTCGGCACCGCAGGCAGCGTCGGCAATGCGCGCCACCTACTCGACGAACGGTTCCTCGTGATCTCGGGCGACGTGATGACCGACATCGACCTCGGGGCAATCCTCAAGTTCCATGACGAGCACAATGCCGTGGCCACCATTGCGCTGACTGCTGTAGAGAACCCGCTCGACTTCGGCATTGTGATCACCCGCGAAGACGGCACCATCGAGCGGTTCCTCGAGAAGCCCACCTGGGGACAGGTGTTCAGCGACACGATCAATACGGGCATCTACGTGCTCGAACCATCGATCTTCGACTACATCCCCGAGGGCCGCTCGGTTGATTTCAGCAGCGAGGTTTTCCCGCAACTGCTGGCCGAGGGCCTCCCGCTGTATGGCGCTGTCGCTGAGGGCTACTGGGAAGATGTCGGGACGCTCGACGCCTATCTTCGTGCACACAAAGACGTGCTCGATCAGAAGGTGCAACTCGAGATCCCCGGCTTTCGCGTGAACGACGGTATCTGGCTGGGGGAGGGCGCTGAGGTGTCGCCCGACGCCACCGTGACGGGACCGGCCGTGATCGGCCCGGGCTGCAAGGTCGAGGCTGGCTGTCGTCTGGGCGAGTACACCGTGCTTGGCTCAAACGTGCGTCTGCTCAGCGATGTGCACGTCGAGCGGTCGGTGCTGCACGACAACGTCTATGTCGGGGCCGGTGCCCGTCTTCGCGGCGCCGTGCTCGGGCGGAGCTGCAGTATCCGGTCGAATGTCCGCATCGACGAGGGCGTGGTGCTGGGCGATTCGGTGTTCGTCGGCAGCGGTGCCGTGTTGAACGGCGATGTCAAGGTGTACCCGTTCAAGACCATCGAGGACGGTGCGGTCGTCAACACCAGCATCGTCTGGGAAAGCAAGGGCTCGCGCAGCCTGTTCGGGCGCGACGGTGTCACCGGTTTAGCCAATGTGGATGTCACCCCCGAGCTGGCCGTCAAGCTGGCCATGGCACACGGAACCTCGCTGAAGAAGGGCACCACCGTGGTGACCTCACGCGACTCCAGCCGCGCCGCGCGCATGCTCAAGCGGGCCATCATGGCCGGGCTCAACGCCGCTGGCGTCGATGTGCTCGACCTCGAGGTGGCCAGCGTGCCGGTCACGCGTTTCCTCACCCGCTCGCCGCGTGCGTTCGCCGGTGTCACGGTGCGACTGCACCACGACGACCCGTCACGGGTGATGATTCGGTTCTTCGAGACCGCTGGCACTGACATCAGCGAGGACGGCCAGCGCAAGATCGAGCGGTTGTTCCAGCGCGAGGACTTCCGCCGCGTGCTTGCCGAGGAGATCGGCGACATCCAGTACCCCCCACGCGCCCTCGAGGAATACACCGTTGCGCTCGAGGCCACGGTCGAAACCGACGCAATTCGTCAACACAAGTTCAAGCTGGTGGTTGATTACAGCTATGGGGCCACCTCGCTGGTCATGCCCACGCTGCTCGGCAAGCTCGGCGCAGACGTGCTGGCAGTCAACCCCTACGTGTCCACCTCCGACCGTGTTGCGTTCGATGTGGATGCCGCAGCCGAGCGGGTTGCTGGTCTCGTACGCGCATCGGGTGCGCATCTTGGAGCCATCATCGATGCCGATGGCGAGCGGTTGACCCTCATCGACAACGAGGGACGTGTGCTGAGCCACACCGAGGCGTTGCTCGTCTTTGTCGACCTGGTGTGCGACCACCTGCTCGGCGACACCATTGCGTTGCCCGTCAACGTGACCCAGCAGGCTTCGATCATGGCTGCAGCGCACGGAGTGGCGGTTGTTCCGACGAAGATGTCGATCGCTGCGCTGATGGCCGCAGCGATGGAGCCGGCGGTCGGATTCGCTGCCGACGGTGCCGGCGGGTACATCCTGCCGGGCTTCCTGCCGGCATTCGACGCCGCTGGCGCACTGCTGAAGATGCTCGACCTGCTCGCCCGGCACGACCGGTCCCTGGCCGAGGTGGTCGCCGAGCTGCCCAAGGTGCACATCACCCGAGAGAGCGTGGTCACGCCCTGGGAACAAAAGGGCCTGGTCATGCGCAGTCTGGTCGAGATGGCCGGCCGCGATGTGGTGCTGGTCGACGGGGTGAAGGTCGTGCACGACGAGGGTTGGGCGCTGGCCCTGCCCGACCCCGAGGAGCCTGTCACGCATGTGTGGGCCGAGGGGTCCAGCGATGCCGAGGCACGTCGACTGGCGCAGGAATACGCCCGGCGCATCCGTCAATTGCTCCGCTGACGCCAGACCGTACCGATCTCAGCCTCAACCACAGGGTTTATGTTGGCGCTGGTCACGGCACGGGTCTGGAATTGGCTACCGTAGGGGGCATGAACGTGCCCGATGACCTGCTGTACTCGACCGATCACGAGTGGATTCAGGTTTCCGGGGATCGTGCGCGCATCGGAATCACCGACTACGCCCAGGACGCGCTCGGCGATGTGGTGTACGTACAGGTGCCAGCGGTCGGCGTCGCCGTGTCCGTTGGCGACAGCTTCAGCGAGGTCGAGAGCACCAAGTCCGTGTCCGATATCTATGCGCCGGTGTCCGGTGTGGTGGCCGAGGTCAACACCGGCCTGTCGGCCGACCCAGCAGCCATGAACTCCGATCCGTACGGCTCGGGTTGGCTGTGCGTCATCACCATGTCCACTCCAGCCGAGATCGGTGATCTGCTCGACGCAGCCGCATACCGCGCTCTGACCGAAAGCTGAGGCGACCACATGTCCCATGTGTTCTGTAACGACTGCGGGCACCGCAATCGGGCGGAGTCGAAGTTCTGTTCGGCCTGCGGCTCAGCATTGGATCTTCCCGCCGATCACACCATTACCCTGGCCAAGGTCGACCCGTTGCTCGACGCCGCCGGGGCCGCCGACGATGTTCACGTCGACCTGGGCAACCTGCCCGCCGAACATGCGGTGCTCATCGTGCGCAGTGGTTCGCAGGCGGGCGACCGTTTCCCGCTGGCCAGCTCGCTCACCCGGCTCGGTCGGCATCCTGACAGCGAGATCATGCTCGACGACATCACCGTGTCGAGGCGCCACGCCGATATCGAACGGACCGCTGCTGGATACTTGGTACGCGACGCCGGCTCGCTGAACGGCACCTATGTCAACCAACGGCGCATCGACGAAATGTTGCTCGACCAGGGCGACGAACTGCAGGTTGGCAAGTTCCGCCTCGTCTTCTTCGAACAGGCACAGTGACGACGGTGCCCGATAACCACTACCTGTCCATCGGCGAAGTGCTCGGTCTTCTGCTCGAAGATTTCCCCGACGTCACCATCTCCAAGATCCGCTTTCTCGAGAGCCAGGGTCTCATCGAACCCGAGCGCACACCCTCGGGGTATCGCAAGTTCTACGAGCACGATGTCGATCTGTTGCGGGCGATCCTGCACGAGCAGAAAGACAACTTCCTGCCGCTCAAGGTGATTCGAGACCGCATCGAGTCGGGAGCCATCGAGGCCGATCCCACCGGCGGGCGCACACCACCCCGGGGCATTCGCAACGTGCAGGTACGCGAGACCGGTGCGGTCGAGGCCAGCCCACGCGACAGCGTGTTTCGGCGCACCGATGGTGGGCCCGAATGGGCCGATGGCCGCGCGCTCATCCCGGGTGAGGTACCCACGCAGACCAATCATCACCCATCTGCGGGCGGTTCCACCGGCGCCGTGCCCGTCACGCCGCTCGCGCCAGCCGTTCCTGCGCCAACCCCAGATCCGGGGCCCGTCGTCTCGCACACGCCGGCGCCAAAACCTGTCAAGCCAGCCGCAGCGCACACTCCGCCTCCGGCCGCAGCGCCGGCTCCGACGCCAACTGCACCAGCAGCCGCACCTCCAACCGTGCCTCCAACCGCTCCTCCAACCGTGCCGACACCGCCGACGTTGTCGGTGGTGGGGTCGCTCATCGAGAAACCCTCGCCGGCTCGACCGATCAAACGAACACCTGCTGACGCAGCGTCGATGCTGCCGTACAACCGTGATGAATTGCTCACTGCCTCGGGCATCACCGAGGCCCAGTTGAGCGAGCTTGACGAATTCGGCATCGTGCCATCGCGCGGTTCGGGAGCCGATGCCACGTACCAGGCCGATGCAGTGGAAATTGCCCGCGTTGCTGGCAAGTTCCTCGCCCAGGGCATCGATGCCCGGCATCTGCGGCCATGGCGTCAGGGGGCCGAGCGAGAGGCCGCATTGTTCGAGCAGCGCATCATGCCGCTCCTTCGCCAGCGAAATCCCCAGTCGCGTCAGCAGGCACTCGATACCCTCAGCGAGCTTGCCGACCTGGGGGGCCAACTTCGTGCAGCGATGGTCGATTCGATGCTGCGTCACCACTTCGACGGATCCTGAACCGCGTCCGCCAGATGCGGCGGGTCTTTTCCGGGCCCCGCTACCACTCCTCGGCGGGTCCGGGTTACCATCGACGACGTGGAGATCGAGATGGAGCTGGTGGGCGTTCGGATGGAGATCCCCGACAACACGCCGGTGCTGGTGCTGCGTGAGCAGGGCGGGCGCCAGCGTGTGCTGCCGATCATGATCGGCCCGGCCGAGGCATCGTCCATCCACCTCGCGCTCGAAGGCGTCGTGCCGCCACGGCCGATGACGCATGACCTGTTCATCGATGTGCTGCTGGCCCTCGGCGCCACGCTCGAGCGCGTCGTGGTCACTGAAATCCGCGAGCACACCTATTTCGCCGTGCTGCATCTGCAGTCGTCCGACGGCACACGCACGGTCTCCAGCCGACCATCTGATGCCATGGCGTTGGCCGCCCGTACCGGTGCTCCCGTGTTTGCCACCGACGTGCTGCTCGACGAGGTCGGCCAGGATCCAGCGGCCACTGCCGGGCTCGACGTCGAGGGCGAAGCGGAATCCATCCTCGACGAGTTCCGCGATTTCATCGAGAACATCAGCCCCGAAGACTTCAGCGGCTGATCGCGCGCAGCAAGGCCAGATTCGCGCGCAGCGCGCGATGAGGCTTGACGCCGCGCGCGGCGTGCCGTACTGTGGCAACCCTTACACAGGCGTAACTACGCGCGTGTCATCAACGTGTTCCCAGGGTCACGGAGGCAGTCATGATCGAGACAGGTTTCAGCGGTACGAAAACCGCCAGCATCGTCGGTATTTCATATCGTCAGCTCGATTACTGGGCGCGCACCGGGCTGGTCCGGCCGTCGATGAGCGATGCCTCCGGCAGCGGTTCGCGTCGGGAGTACTCGTATCGCGATCTGCTCGAGCTGCGAGTGATCAAGAATCTGCTCGATGCCGGGATCAAGCTCGAGTCCGTACGCGAGGTGTTCAGCTACTTGCGCGAGCACGTCAGCTCGGATATCGCATCGGCGCACATCGTCATCAGCGGCTCCAACGTGGTGCTGTGCGACGGCGATGAACTGATCGACGTGCTGAAGAAGGGCCAGGGTGTACTCAACGTCTTGCCGCTTGCCGGTGTGAAGGACGAGGTCGACCTGTCGCTCGTCAACATCATCGGTGCGCACGCCGTACCCGCAGCGCGCGTGACGCACGTCGCGATTTGATCGCCGTGGACAATCTCCGGTACTCGCCGCTCGACCGAGCGCACCGGGCACTTGGTGCAAAGATGGTCCCCTTCGGCGGATGGGACATGCCGCTGTCCTACCCCTCGGGCACCATTGACGAGCACATGGCGTGCCGTACCGGCGCCGTCCTGTTCGATGTCTCGCATCTCGGAACCGTCAGGGTCACCGGTGCTGATGCGTTCGAGCGGCTGCAGTGGGCGCTCACCAACGACCTGCGCAAGATCGGTCCCGGCCGCGCCCAGTACACCCATCTGCTCGACGAATCCGATGGGTGCGTGCTTGACGACATCATCGTGTGGTGGGTCGATGAGCACACGTTCGACGTCATGCCGAATGCATCGAATACCGACCGTGTGCGCAACGCCATCGGCGGCAACGAGACCACGGCCAGCCGGGCTGTCATCGCCGTGCAGGGTCCACAGGCGCGGGAGCGCCTGAGCACCGTGTTCGCCGAGGCTGCGGCGGTCAAGCGGTTCCATGTGGCGCAACTCGAATGGGAGGGTGTTCCGTGCGTGGTCGCCGGCACCGGGTACACGGGCGAGGACGGCGTCGAGATCGCCGTTCCCGCTGATGTGGCGCCGCGGCTGTGGGCCAACCTGCTCGAGGCCGGGGTGACCCCCGCTGGCCTCGGCGCCCGCGATACCTTACGGCTCGAGGCAGCGCTGCCGCTGCACGGTCACGAACTTGGGGCCGGCATCACGCCGCTCCAGGCCGGCCTCGGTTGGGTCGTGGCGTGGGGCAAGGGCGATTTCCGCGGGCGTGCTGCGCTCGAAGCCGAACAGGCCAGGGGAGTGGCGCGTCTACTGCGTGGCATCGCGACCGAGGGTCGTCGCCCCCCGCGCGAGGGGTGCGCCGTGCTGGTCGATGGGCAGCCGGTGGGCGCGCTCACGAGCGGCAACTTCTCGCCGGTGTTGGGCCACGGCATTGCCCTGGCGTTCTTGCCTGCGCACATCGCTGACGGCACCGAGGTCAGCATCGATGTGCGCGGCAGTGCGTTGGCCGGAACCGTGGTGCCCACGCCGTTCGTGGCGAAGAAGAAGTAGAGCCCCCGACAGCCGGCCACTGCTGGCCCGGTTGCACTACCGCTTCGCTGGGGCCTTCTTTGCCGGGACCTTCTTCGCCGGAGCCTTCTTTGCTGGGGCCTTCTTCGCCGTTGACGTGTTGGTCGGGGCTTTCTTTGTGGGTGACTTCTTGGCCGGGGCATTCTTTGCGGACGACGTAGTGGCCACCTTCGCTGCGGGTGCGCGTTTGGCCACTGGCGCTGTTGTGGGTGCAGTAGGTGTGGGAGCCGTACGGGGTGCGGCACCGCGCAACGGGTTCAACGACCGCAGGCCGAACAGGCTGCCTGCGGATTCGGCAATCTGCGTGAGCGGTGCCATCCGCTTGGCGAGGTCGCTGATGGTGTCGATGAACGAGGCGATGTCGGTGGGCAGGTTGGCGAACACGGGCGAACTCAGCGTCTCGGCCAAACGGGCGATACCGGGGATGACTTTCTCCACGGGTCCGCTGAGCGAGGTGATGACGGTGTCGGCGGTCTTGATGCTGCGGGTGATCTGCGGCATCATCGCCTGCACGGGTCCTTCCACCTCGTCGAGCAGGCGGTTGACGCGCACGGTTACCCCGTTGAGCGATTCCATCGTCTTGTTGAACGTTTCGACCCCTTCGAGGAAGTCGTTGACGCCACGCTTGAACTGATCGATGGTCTTGGTGATCGAGGCAAACGGATTTGCCGCCCCGAACAGGGACATCAGATCGGTGAGACCGGGTGTTGATGAGTCAGCCATTCGGCCACGGTACCCGATGCCATCACCTCGTCAGGCAGATGCCTGCCCGAGGGAATCGTGGGAGATCGACTCTGCGTATGCCTCGAGCGGTTCGCACGAGCACACGAGGTGGCGATCACCGTACGCGGCATCGATACGCGAGACCGGCGGGAAGTACTTGCTGGCGCGCAGGCTCGGCAGCGGGAACGCTCCGAGATCGCGTGGATAGGGACGGCTCCATTCGCCGAGCAGGTCCTCAGCGGTGTGCGGCGCATGGCGCAGCGGGTTGTCGTCCGCCGACCATTCTCCGCTCGCCACGCGGTCGATCTCAGCGCGGATGGCCAGCATGGCATCGCAGAAACGGTCGAGTTCGTGCAGCGTCTCGCTCTCGGTCGGTTCCACCATCAGCGTGCCCGTGACAGGGAAGCTCATCGTGGGGGCGTGGAAGCCGTAGTCCATCAGTCGTTTGGCGACGTCGTCCACGGTGACCCCGGTGGTCTTGGTGATCTCGCGCAGGTCGAGGATGCATTCGTGGCCCACGTAGCCGCGCTCGCCGCGGTAGAGCACGGGGAACGCCGCATCCAGTCGCTGGGCGATGTAGTTGGCGCTGAGGATCGCTGTCGCCGTGGCGTCGCGCAGGCCGGTGGCGCCCATCAGGCGGATGTACATCCATGAGATCGGCAGAATGCTCGCCGATCCGTATCGGGCGGCCGAGACCGGTCCGGATGCGTGTTCGCCCGACGCCAATGGATCCCCTGGCAGGAACGGCGCCAGATGCGAACGCACGGCTACGGGGCCGACCCCCGGCCCGCCGCCACCATGGGGGATGCAGAACGTCTTGTGCAGGTTGAGGTGGCTGACATCGGCACCGAAGCGACCGGGTTGCGCCAGTCCGACAAGCGCATTGAGGTTGGCGCCATCAACGTACACCTGGCCCCCAAGATCGTGCACCAGCGCGCAGATCTCACGGATCGCCTCCTCGAACACGCCGTGGGTCGACGGATAGGTGATCATGATTGCCGCCAACCGTTCGCCCGCTGTGTCGGCCTTGGCGCGCAGATCGCTGAGATCGACGTTGCCTCGATCGTCGCACGCGACAACGACCACCTGCATGCCGGCCATCACGGCGCTGGCGGCGTTGGTGCCGTGCGCACTGGAGGGAATGAGGCAGACCGTACGCAGTGCCTGGCCACGGCTGGCGTGATACGCGCGGATCGCGAGCAGGCCGGCGTATTCGCCCTGACTGCCTGCATTGGGTTGCAGACTGACGGCGTCGTATCCGGTGATGGCCACCAGCATCGCCTCGAGTTGATCGATCATCGTGCGATAGCCGACGGTGTCTGCTGGGTCGGCAAAGGGGTGGACATCGGCGAACTCGGGCCACGTGATCGGAATCATCTCAGCCGTGGCGTTGAGTTTCATGGTGCACGAACCGAGCGGAATCATGGTTCGGTCCAGCGCCAGGTCCTTGTCGGCCATGCGCCGCAGGAACCGCAGCATCTCGTGCTCGCTGTGGTATCGGTGGAACACGGCTTGGGGAAGGATCTCGTCGGTGCGAAGGTTCGCTGCCGGGATCCCATCGGCTGCGTCGTGATGTTGCTCCACCTCGGCCGTCACTCCTAGCGCAGCCCATACGGCGGTGACCGTGTTCGGTGTGGTGGTCTCGTCGAAGCTGAAACCAACGGTGTGCGCGTCGATGTGACGTAACGCGATGCCCGCCCGGCTCGCCTGGTCGAGGGTCGCAGCGGCCGAGGTCACTCGAACCTGCACGGTGTCGAACCAGGTGTCGTTCAACACCTCGATGTTGGCGGCGCGCAAACCGCCAACGGCGATAGACGTGAGTCGCTGGACCCGCTCGGCTATACGGCGCAGGCCCACAGGTCCGTGCCACGCGGCGTACAGGCCGGCGATGTTGGCCAGGAGCACCTGTGCGGTGCAGATGTTGGATGTCGCCTTCTCGCGGCGGATGTGCTGCTCGCGGGTCTGCAGTGCCAGCCGCAGTGCGGGGCGACCAGCGGTGTCGGTGCTGACACCCACCAGACGGCCAGGCAGGGCGCGGGCATGGTCGTGCTGGGTGGCGATGAAGGCGGCGTGGGGGCCGCCGTAGCCCATCGGCACGCCGAAGCGCTGAGAGGAGCCGATGGCGATGTCGACGCCGAGCTGGCCCGGAGGCGTCAGCAGGACGCACGCCAGCAGGTCGGTGGCCGCAGCGATCAGGCCGCCGCAGCCATGTACGGCATCGATGAGTGCACGGTGATCGTGCAGCGTCCCACGAGAGCCGGGCCAGGAAACGAGGGCGCCGAAGCACGTGGCGCTGTCGAACGCATCCGCCCCGCCGACGACGAGGTCGATGCCGATCGGCTGCGAGCGGGTGGTGAGCACGGCGATGGTCTGCGGGTGGGTGTCCTCATGTACGAAAAACGATCGGCCGGCATGCTTGGAGAGCCGACGGATCATCGTCATTGCCTCAGCCGCCGCTGTGGCCTCGTCGAGCAGCGACGCATTGGCCAGCGCCAGACCGGTGAGGTCGGCCACCATCGTCTGGAAGGTGAGCACTGCCTCCAGCCGGCCCTGGCTGATCTCGGGCTGGTACGGCGTGTACGAGGTGTACCACGCCGGGTTCTCGAGCACGTTGCGCAGGATCACCGGGGGAGTGGTGGTGCCGTAGTAGCCGGTCCCGATGAGGCTGGTGCGCAGCACATTCTGCGCAGCGATGCTGCGGAGCTCGGCCAAGGCCTCGGTGACGGTGATGCCGGGGGGCAGCGCGAGGGCGTCCTGCATGCGGATCGACGCCGGCACTGTGGCGTCGAGCAACTCGTCGACGGACTGCAGCCCGAGCAGGTCGAGCATGTGTCGGGTTTCGGACTCATCGGGCCCGATATGGCGACGGCTGAACTCATGCTGATCGAGCAGATCATCGAGCGTGGGACGAGCTTGCATGGTTGTCTCCAGACACAGAGGGGTCAATCGACCCCCGCTGTCACGGAACCTGAGAGCTTCGCCGGCGAACCGGTTTTCCCCTTCGGTGAGGTGCGCGCACCCACTTTCCAGCGTTGCCTGCCCACACGGTTCGGGGTGCCTGAGAGTTTCCGGGGTGGTTGCTCCTTCGGCGTCCAGCCGGCTGGTTGCCGGTCAGAACTCTCCCGCATGGTCGTAGCGGCGTCACCGACGCTAGCCGAGAACGTGGCCGGTCGAGCTCATGGCGCGTCGATGCTCCCGACTGTGGGTCCTTCGACCCTAGAAATCACTGCGCGGCGAGCGCATCGTTCTTGTATGACCATGGCGCCCGACCCACACATCTACGAGCTCTCTGCCAACGAGTGCTGGGAACTGTTGCGAAGCCAGGTCGTGGGTCGACTCGGCATCGCGATCATGAATCGGCCCGACATTTTCCCGATCAACTATGTGGTCGACCACGGGTCCATCGTGTTCCGAACCGACGAGGGCACCAAGATGGCCGCAGCGCTGCTCGGCACGGCTGTTGCATTTGAAACAGATCATTTCGACGCCGAGCAAGGCATCGCGTGGAGCGTGGTGGCCAAGGGCACGGCGACGGAGATCGATGGCATGCAGGAGCTGTTCGAGGCCGCAGAGCTGCCCCTGTTCCCGTGGCAGATGGCGCCCCGCCACCGGTTCGTGCGCATCTCGCCCGACGACCTCACTGGCCGACGCTTCCACGTGAACCCCGCTGCCGTTGCTGGGACAACCAGGGACGTAGGTCCCTAGCGTTCGTTCTGTTGGGCGACGATGCTTTGACCATGACCTTCAGACATGTCACTGTTCCTGTTGACTTCTCGCTGCCGTCACTGTCCGCGATCGGTGTCGGCCAGATTCTTGCCCAGCGATCCGGTGCCGATCTGCAGCTCCTCAGCATCGCCGCCACACATGGCGCAGCAGAGGCCGAGGCGGAGCTACAGCGACTCAGCCATGAGGCGGGCCCCGGCACGAACTGGCGCATCATCACCACCGACGAGGACCCAGAGCAGCCGTTGGTACTGACCATTCTCGAGAGTGGTGACGACACGCTGTGGTGCCTGGGGTCGCACGGCCGAACCGCCTTTGGTGAGCTGTTGTTCGGCAGTATCAGCGCCGATGTCGTGCGCGAGACCGAGACTCGCATCGTGCTGGTCGGCCCGCAAGCCGCCCCTCGCCCCGATGCCGACGTGATGCTGGTTCCGATGGACGACACCGAGAACAGTGGGCGCATTCTCGCCACTGCCGTCGAGGTGGCCGACATGCTCAAGATGCGCCTGCGGCTGGTTCAGGTCGGCGATCACGGGCTTCCATCGGACAGTGCAGAGAGCTCGTACATCCGCCATGAGGCAGCAAAGCTGCCTGCTCCGCACAACCTTGATTACGACGTGCTGCATGGCAATGTCGAGTCCGCCATCAACGACTATGTGGCACAGACCGCCGAGGTGGGCATGATCGCCATGGCCACCCGCGGCGTCCCCGCCGGAGCGCGACTGACGATCGGTAGCACGGCGCTGCACGTGTTGCGCCATGCCATCGTTCCGGTACTCATGTTGCACCCTGCAGCTTCGGCGTAGCCTGCCTGTCGCACAGCGGGAACTCAGCGAGCGTTGCGCTCGTCTTCGTAGTTGGCGATGGCGGTGAGCTGTGCCCCCAGGGTGGCGTCGACCCACCGTGAGCCTGCACCGCAGACCAGGTCGTAACTGGCCTGCACCGGCGCGAGCTGGCCGGTGAAGTGGGGCATCACCTGCTCGGCGAACAGTTCGTAGCTGCGCTTGGTGGCGCCGAAGTCGGCCAGGTCGGCGCCCAGGAACAGATAGGCGCCGAACCCGCCGGTCTTGTCCTGAATGCGCTGGATCTGTTCGATCGCCATCTCTGGCGTGCCGATGACCATGCGCCCCGACTCGTTTGCAAAATCAACGAACTCGTCGTAGTCGCTGGGTGGTGGCGCTGCGCTGGGGTCGCCCATTGGGATGATGTGCGACAGGTACTCGAACACCCATTGCAGGCCGTATCGGCAATTGGCCTTGGCCTGCTCGACCGTCTCGGCGATGTGCATGGGACCCATCAGACGCCACTTCTCGCGCGGTGCAGCATGGCCGTGACGCTGGGCTTGCTCCTGCCAGACCTGATAGTTGTAGTCGAGCACCTGGAACGCAGCGGGTTCGGTGGCGGCGACGGACAGCAGCCCCGTGCCATAACGCCCTGCCAGCTTCGAGCCAGACGGCGAGATCGACGACGCAACGGCGATGTCGAAGTTGCTGTACGGCTTCATCTGCAGCACGGCATCCTGACAGGTGAACCAATCGGTCTTCTCGGTCACGGTCTCGCCGCGGAAGAGGCGCATCATCACGTCGAACGATTGCTCCATGCGCGGCCGCTGGTCCATGGGATCAATGCCCATCATGGCTGCGTCGCTGGTGAGCTGACCCGGCCCGGCCCCGAACATCATCCGGCCGCGGGTGAGGTGATCGAGCATCACGATGCGATCGGCGAGGATGAACGGGTGATGGTACGGCAGTGAGTTCACCCCGGTACCCAGCTTGATGTGCGTGGTGCGCTGCGCTGCCGCAGCGATGAACACCTCGGGGCTGGCGATCAGCTCGGAGCCGGCCGAGTGGTGTTCGCCGATCCATGCCTCGTGGTAGCCGAGCTTGTCGAGGTGCTCGATCAACTCGAGGTCGCGGTGCAGGGCGAGCGTCGGGTTGACCCCCGTTCGGTGCATGGGCGGAAGGAAGATGCCGAAGCGGAGCGGTTCCATGTGCTGTGTGTAGCACATGCGGCGATGGCGGGGTAGAGCGGAACGGGCCTCAGCCCGTGACGTAGCCCGTGACTCAGCGCAGTGCGTACACGTCGTAGGTGACGTTGCCCTCTCCCACGCTGCCGTGGGCCACAGCCTGGATGCTGTTCAGCCATGCATATCGCTCGTCGCCCGTCTCGAACAACGGCGCGGTGCGGATGTTGGCAGCACCATCGATGCCGATGCCCTTGTACTGCATGAGGATGACTGCACCGTCGTCGGTCTCGAGCAGGACCCGCACGTCGAGTTGTAGGACACCGTCGGGTCGCACTGTCGCCCAGTCGCCGCCGGGCCCCTTCACGATGCCCTTCATCTTCGGTCCTTCGAAGGTGCCGTCGGATGCATCGATGACGACACGCGTGCCCGACGGCCCGTTGGCGATGATGCCCGCCATGTTGGTGTTGGCGGTGAGCGAAAACAAGAACTCCACGGGAAGCGAAACGACATGGTGCATGGTCAATACTTGCAGTTAGAGCGAGGCCCAGTCGAGGATGACCTTGCCCGATTGCCCTGAACCCATCGTGCGGAATGCCTCGAGGTAGTCGCCAACGCCGAAGTGATGGGTGATCACCGGCGCCAGGGACAGCCCGCTCTGCAAGAGCGCCGACATCTTGTACCAGGTCTCGAACATCTCGCGTCCGTAAATGCCTTTCATCGTGAGGCCCTTGAAGATCACCTGCGTCCAGTCGATGGCGGTCTCGCCGGGGGCGATACCCAACAACGCCACGCTGCCGCCATGATGCATCGTGCGGAGCAGCTCGCGCAGTGCCACGGGAGCGCCCGACATCTCTAGGCCGACATCAAAGCCTTCCTGCATGCCGAGGTCGTGCATGACAGCGTCGATGTTCTCACGCGCCACGTTGACGGTGCGGGTGGCGCCCATCTGCCGGGCCAGATCGAGGCGATAGTCGTTGATGTCGGTGATCACCACGTGGCGAGCGCCGACGAAGCGCGCTACCGCCACGGCCATCACGCCGATCGGCCCAGCTCCGGCGATGAGCACGTCCTCGCCGACGATGTTGAAGGCCAACGCCGTGTGCACTGCATTGCCGAATGGGTCGAGCACCGAGGCGACATCGTCGCTGATCGAGTCGGGCAACTTGAACGCATTGCCGGCTGGCAGGCTGAGGTACTCGGCAAAGCAGCCCTGACGGTTGACACCAACGCCGACGGTGTTCCGACACAGGTGGCGGCGGCCGGCGCGGCAGTTGCGGCAGTGACCGCAGGTGATGTGGCCCTCGCCGGACACGCGGTCGCCAACGCTGAAGCCGCGCACCTCGCTGCCCATCTCCACGATGGTCCCGCAGTACTCGTGTCCGACGGCCATCGGCACGGTGATCGTGCGTTGGGCCCACTCGTCCCAGTTGAAGATGTGCATGTCGGTGCCGCAGATGGCGGTCTTGAGGATCTTGATCAGCACATCGTTGGGGCCGATGGATGGCAACGGCAGGTCGCCCATCCAGATCCCTGGTTCTGCTCGTTCCTTGATGAGCGCTTTCATTGGGGGCCTCCGGTGCGGTCGATGTGGGGGGTGCGGTCGACGAGGGTGGAGCCTGCGATGCCGAGGTCATGCGCAACGGCGCCGAACGCTGCGATGGCCGTGTCCAGATCCTCGGTGGTCAGCGCAGCCGACATCTGCGTGCGGATGCGGGCCGTACCCATGGGCACCACCGGGAACGAGAAACCGATCACGTAGACGCCACGCGTCAGCAACAGATCGGCCATGCGCGTGGCCAGCGCTGCGTCGCCGAGCATGATCGGGATGATCGGGTGTTCGCCCGGGTTCAGGCGCAACCCCGCTGCAGTCAGCCCGGCACGGAAGTAGCGGGCGTTGTCGTGCAACCGGGTACGCAGCGTGGGGTCTTCGTCGAGCATGTCGAGCACGCGCAGGCTGACGGCAGCAACCATTGGCGGCACGCTGTTGGAGAACAGGTAGGGCCGGGCGCGCTGGCGCAGCCAGGCGACCACGCTGGCTCGCGCCGAGACAAAGCCGCCGCTCGCCCCGCCGAGCGCCTTTCCCAGCGTGCCGGTGATGATGTCGACGCGGCCCGCCACGCCGCAGTGCTCGGGTGTGCCCCGACCGGTGGCGCCCATGAAGCCCGTGGCATGGGAATCGTCGACCATCACCATCGCTCCGTAGCGGTCGGCGAGATCGCAGATGCCCGTCAGATGGGCCAGTGTGCCATCCATCGAGAAGACGCCGTCGGTCACGATCAGGCGGGTTCGTGCGCTGGCTGATTCGATCAGGCAGCGCTCGAGATGATCGAGGTCGTTGTTCTCGTAGCGGAACCGCTGGGCCTTGCACAGGCGAATGCCATCGATGATGCTCGCATGATTCAACGAATCCGAGATCACGGCATCGTGCTCGTCGAGCAGGGCTTCGAAGACGCCGCCGTTGGCATCGAAACAGGACGGGAACAAGATGGTGTCCTCGGTGCCGAGGAACTCACTGAGGCGCTGCTCGAGTTGGCGATGCGGGGTCTGGGTGCCGCAGATGAAACGAACCGACGCCATGCCGTAGCCGTAGCGATCGATGGCCGCATGCGCTGCCTCGCGAACCAACGGGTGGTTGGCCAGCCCGAGGTAGTTGTTGGCGCAGAGGTTGATCAGATCAGTGTCAGAGGTGGTCACATGGGCGCCCTGGGGGCCCTGCAGCACTCGTTCCTTCTTGAACAGCCCCTGGGCGTGCAGGTCTTCCAGCGATGCGTCGAGCCGTTCGATGAAGTCTCTGTCCATACCAGCCTCATTTCCGTAACGACTGTGCTGATTATAGCCCACCTCGTGCAACCGGTGCGCCCTAGTCGATGGTGCCGTAGGCCCCCTGCGTGCCCGTTGTAGAAGCCCGGCTCACCTCGGCCAGCGCAGCGTCGAGGTCGGCCAGGAACTCTGGGATCTTGCCGTCGTGCACGGCGTTGACCGTGCAGTGCAGCGACGGCGGGGGACCCTGGCGATCGACGTACCAGCCGCGCCTCCACAGCGCGTCTGCCACGGCGAAGACGTCGAGCGCGTTGGGATCGCTGGCTCCGAAGGCGACCAGCGTTGTGTCGGGTTCGGCGCGCAGTTGCAGGACCGGGCGTGCCCGAATTCCAGCCACGAGTTCCTCGGCAGCGCGTCGGGCCGCTGCGGTGACCCTCATGTAGCCGTCGTCGCCGAGAAAGTTCATCACGGCCCATGCAGCTGCCATCGATCCGCCGCCCTTGGTGCCCATGATCCCCGACGAGCCGTACAGACCGCCGAGCCAATTGTCGGTGAGATAGGTCTGATAGCTGCGCAGCTTCTTGTTGCGGTAGGCAATGACCGACGCACCCTTGGCGGTGTATCCGTACTTATGCAGGTCGACGGAGATGCTGGTGACACCGGGGACCGAGAAGTTCCACGGTGGGATGGCGTGGCCCAACCGTTCGAGGTAGGTCAGTGTGACGCCACCCATGCAGCCGTCGACATGGCAGTTGATGTCGCGGTCGGCGGCGATGGCGGCGATGGCCGGAATCGGGTCGATGACCCCTTGGGGGTACTGCGGTGCTGAGGCCACGATGAGCACTGTGTCGTTGTCGACGGCGGCGGCCATGGCAGTTGGGTCGGCACGCCAGTCGTCGCCAACGGCCACGCGACGGCTTTCGAGCCCGAAGTAGTAGCAGGCCTTCTCGAACGCTGCGTGGGCGCTGGTGGGCAGCACCACGTTGGGCGAGGAGATCCCGCGTTCTTTGCGCCCTCGCTCGCGCGAACCCTTGACAGCCAGCAGGATGCTCTCGGTGCCGCCCGAGGTCATGAACCCCGCTGCATCCGGTCCGCCCTGCAGCCAGTCGGTGACGACGTTCACGACTTCTGCTTGGATGGTGCGCAGGCTGGGGAACGCATCGGTGTTCAGCGCGTTCTCCGTGCTGAAGGCGCGGTATGCCTCCTCGGCGACGGCCAGGATTTCGTCGCCGGCGTTGTAGGTCAGGGTGAAGGCGCGCCCGTCGCGCCAGCGAACGTCGTTCGCTTTGAGTTCGCCGAGGGCGGCGAAGATCTCATCGTGGGTAAGGCCGGTTGCGCGAAGTGCCATGTGCCGACACTACGCACTGCCAGAACGGCCGGGATAGCCTGCAGACCCATGAGTGACCTCACCAAACCCGAAGTGACCATCCCCGCCGGCGACGCGCCCACCGACTTGTTGATCGAAGACCTCATCGTGGGTGACGGCCACGAGGCCGTGTCCGGCATGGCCGTTGACGTGCACTACGTGGGTGTTTCCTGGAGCACCGGCAAGCAGTTCGATGCCAGCTGGGACCGTCGCGACACGTTCCAGTTCCGCCTCGGTGCGGGTCAGGTCATCAGCGGCTGGGACAAGGGCGTTGCCGGGATGAAGCTCGGCGGCCGCCGCCGTCTCACCATCCCACCGCACATGGGCTACGGCGCCCAGGGCGCCGGTGGCGTGATCAAGGCCAACGAAACGCTGGTGTTCGTGGTCGACCTGCTCGGCGCCCGCTGACCCACCAAGTTGGTCCGAAGCATCCGTTCTGGCAGTAGATGTGAGCCCTGCAGGGCTCACATCTACTGCCGGGACCGACGGCTCTACTCCATCGGCTGAATCTTGGACAGGTCGACGCGGTCGAACTGGACGACGATCAAACGGTCGACGCCCAGCCGCTCGTGGAGCTGCCGCTCGGGCGAGGTGGAATCCATCAGCTCGTCGCTCCAGATTTCCCACGTGGTCACCTGCAATGGTGACATCGCAGGCGGTCGCGCAGCGCGAGCTGCCTCGATAATCTCCTCGATCCGGGGATGGTTCCAACGGATGTTGATGCCGTCGGCCTCGGTTGCCGCGATGGTGGCCAGCGCAACGCTGTTGACGCCAACGTAGATCGGGGGAGCGGTGAGCGGCACGGGAAAGCCTGTGACTCCCGCGACGGTGCCATCGCCCCACATGTCGCGCGACATGGCGAAGAACTCGCGCACGCGTTGATGGCGAGCTGCGAGATCGGGGCTCAGTTCGATGCCGACGGCGGCATGTTCGGCCCCGTACTGCGATGTCGGTGAGGCACCCGCTCCGATGCCAAGCCAGAAGCGACCGTCGGAAATCAGCTGAGCGCTGGCCGCTGCTGCGGCCAGAACGCCGACGGGACGGTTCCACACATTGGCCACCAGCGTGCCGATACCAATGGTGGTGGTCGAGGCCGCCAGCGCCCCGACCGTCGTGAAGCACTCGAGCATGCGGTCGCCCCGCATCACCTGACCGGCCAGGTGGTCGAGCACCCACGCCACGCCATAACCGCTTGCCTCTGCAGCCAGAACGGCGTCGCGGAGTTCAGGCCAGGGGGTTGTGGCCGAATTGAATTGAACGTCGAAGATCACGTGGTCGAGTGTGTCAGGTTGGGTTGTGCTGGCGCGAGTGGCGGTGGGTGACTCTGGTTACAGCGCGAGCGCTGCTCGCGCTGTCACGGCCAGTTCCGCGGCAAGATCTGCGGTACTGGCAAGGGCCGTGAGGTGGCCCATCTTGCGTCCTGGACGCGGCTCACGCTTGCCGTACAGGTGCAGGGTGGCCCCGGTCTGCAGTGCGCCGCACCAGTTGGGCTGGGCGGACGGATCGGTCGGCCACAGGTCGCCGAGCACGTTGGCCATTGCTCCAGGTGACAATGCGGAGCCATCGCCCAACGGGAGGTCGCAGACCGCTCTGATCGCCTGGGCGAACTGCGAGGTTCGCGCCGCTTCAATGGTGACGTGACCCGAGTTGTGTGGTCGCGGAGCCAGTTCGTTCACGATCACACGCGCCGGGGTCTGACTGACGACGAACATCTCCACGGTCAACAGGCCGACGGCATCGATGCGGTGCGAGATCTCCAGAGCCGTGCGCACGGCGACCTCGCCGACATCGTCTGCGATTCGGGCCGGCCAGATGGTGATGTCGAGGATGCTGTTGCAGTGCTGGTTCTCGAACGGTGCAAAAGCGCTCTGCTCGCCGCTGGGGGAGCGGGCGACGATGACCGAGATCTCCATGGAAAAGTCCACGAGCGTCTCGAGAACGCATCGCGGCCGGCCCATCTGCTGCCACGCCTCGCGAGCCTGATCGATGTTCGCTACGCGTGCCTGTCCCTTGCCGTCGTAGCCGAGCGTGGCGGTCTTGAGAATGGCAGGGAACGCAAGATCGGAACCCGCACGGATGAGATCGTCGTCGGTTTCGATCGGCGCCCATGGCGCAGTCTCGACGCCGACGCTGTTCAGGAAGCGCTTTTCGAGCACACGATCGCGGGCGATCTCCAGTACGTGGCGGCCCGGCCGAACTGGCACGCTCGACTCCAGCGCCGCCAGTGCGTCACTGGGGACGTTCTCGAACTCGAGGGTGACCACGTCGGCCAGATCCGCCAACCGGGCGAGCCCAGCAGGGTCGCCGTATGCGGTCGCGATGACCTCGTCGGCCACCGCAGCTGCAG